>DASXJO010000282.1:0-3057 GCA_036497385.1 Candidatus Angelobacter sp.
ACGTGGTTTTGATCGCCGGCAAGGGACATGAGAAAACGCAAATCACGCGCGATGGTACATTCCCTTTTGATGATGTGCAGGTGGCCCGGGAAGCGTTACAACAGATGAGTTACGCAGGCGGAGGCAAGAAATGAAACTGCCGTTGTGGCGAATCGCCGAGTTTGTGGGCTCCAAAGGCGAGTGTGATCAGGAATCCGTCGCCATGGGGTATTCCATTGATTCCCGCACGCTCAATCCGGGCGATCTGTTTATCGCCATCACAGGTGACCGCTTTGATGGGCATAATTACGTGCAGGCCGCGTTGGAAAAAGGCGCCGTCGGCGCGATTATTGAGGCGGGCAAGAAGGTTGACGGGGATCCGCTGCGATTGCTGCAAGTGGAAGATTCGTTGAAAGCGCTGCAACTGCTGGGCGCGGCGGCGCGCCGGCTTTGGGGCAAGCCGCTGCTGGCAGTGACTGGCTCGGCGGGCAAGACCACGACCAAAGAAATCCTGGCCCACATTCTGGCCACGCGCTTCCGCGTGATGAAAAGTTCCGGCAACCTGAATAACCATATCGGCCTGCCATTGCAGTTGCTGAAGCTGGAAGCCGAGCACGACCTGGGCGTGGTGGAGATGGGCATGAACCATGCCGGTGAAATTCGCGCGCTGGGCGAGCTGGCCCAGCATGATCTGGCCGTAGTCACCACAGTAGCCCCCGTACATCTGGAATTTTTTGGATCGCTGGCGGAGATTGCCCGCGCCAAATACGAAATCATTGAAACGCTGCATCCGGGCGGAGTGGCCGTGTTAAACGCCGACGACGATTATGTCTGCCAGTTTGGCCGCGATTTTAAGGGTAAAGTTGTCACGTTCGGAATAAAGCGTTCGGCGGACGTGACTGCGCGAAAAGTCCAGATCAACGGCGCGGAGGGCTCGACGTTTGAGTTGGTCGTGGGCAGCGTGGGGGAGCCGGTTACGTTTCCGCTCGTCGGAGAACACAACATTTATAACGCGCTGGCCGCGGCTGCCGCTGCCATGGAACGTGGGATATCGCCATCGCAGGCAGCAGCGGCGCTTTCCAGCATCGCTCCGCCGGACAAACGGGGCCAGGTGCTGCACCTGAACGGCGCCACCATTATTAACGATTGTTACAACTCCAATCCTCGAGCGCTGGAAGCGATGATCGATACGCTGGCCAGCATGAAAGCCGAGCGCAGGATATTAGTCGTCGGCGAGATGCTGGAGCTTGGGCCCACGGCAGAGGCGCTGCATCGCCAATGCGGCAAGCACGCAGCGGATAAGAAGATCGATATGGTGATTGGGGTCCGCGGAATGGCGCGGGCCGTGGCGGAAGCTGCTTGCGGTTCCGGTACGCAGGCCCAGTTTGTGGAAACTCCGGAGCAGGCTGGAGAATGGCTGGCGCGCAATGTTCGCCCTGGAGATGCGGTGCTGCTCAAGGCTTCACGCGGCGTAAAGCTGGAGCGCGCGCTAGAGATGTTGCAGGAGAGCAGTATTTAGTTTTTAGTAATTAGGACAAGGCTGCCCCTTGGAGGAACGAGTGAGACTTGCAGGTTTGGAGCAAGGCCCATCGTCTGACATTGGAGTTGTATCGAGTCTCTCGAGGCTTCCCGCGCGAAGAGCAGCTTTACGGGATTACCGGCCAGTTGCGACGGGCAGCAGCCTCGATAGGGGCGAACCTGGCGGAAGGCTGCGGACGCCGCACCAGCACTGAATTGGCGAGATTTGTAAGGATCGCCATGGGGTCGGCCAGTGAGCTAGATCATCTCCTGCTCTCGCGGGACCTTGGATCCATGAACGGCGATGACTTCACGCGCTGTGAAGCTGATCTGATCGAAGTGCGGAAGATGCTCACATCATTTTTGCAAAGTATTGAAGAGCAAATTGAAATACAGTCCAGAGCGGCCGGAACATCGTGAGAGACTACAGGAACCTTTTGAATACACACGGAATGACGATGTCATGATCGTGGGGCACGACGCAGCCAGTCCCGCATGCTAAATTCTAAATACTGAGAACTAAATACTGTCCGGAGGACCGTTGCTTTACTGGCTTCTTTATCAACGACTATTCGCGCACTTTCCTCCTTTTCGTATTTTTCGTTACGTCACTTTCCGGACCGCATTTGCCAGCCTTACAGCGCTCTTCATGGGGATGATTATTGGCCCTGCCATCATCCGGCAGTTGCGCGATTTCCAGATTGGCCAGTACATCCGCGAAGAGGGTCCCAAGGGTCACCAGAAAAAAGCCGGCACGCCCACCATGGGCAGCGTGCTGATCACCATTGCCATCATTGTCCCGACGCTGCTCTGGGCGGATCTTTCCAACACATATATATGGTTGGCCATTTTTTCCACCATTGCCTTTGGGACCATTGGCTTTGCCGATGACTATATAAAGGTAGTGCGCAAGCGCAACCTGGGCCTGACCGGGCGCACCAAGCTGGTGCTGCAGTTTCTGGCCGCCGGATTTGTAGCTGTAGCCCTGGTCACTTTGACCGCGACGCGCCAATATTCCACGCACCTGATGGTGCCGTTCTTCAAGCAGTTCCGGCCTGACTTGGTGATTGAAACTTTCCGCCATTATCCGCACGTGTGGTGGCTGGCGTTTATTCCGTTTGTGTTATTTGTAATGCTGGTACTGGTGGGATCGAGTAACGCCGTTAATCTCACTGACGGGCTCGACGGTCTTGCTATCGGCTGTACGGTGATTGCGGCCGGCGCGCTGACAATCCTGACCTATCTCAGCGGACACGTCGTTTTTTCAGAATATCTTGAGCTGCAAAAGATGCCCCAGGTGGCGGAGGTGACGGTCTTCTGCGGAGCCATGGTGGGGTCGAGCATCGGGTTCCTGTGGTACAACGCGCATCCAGCGGAAATCTTTATGGGCGACGTTGGCTCGCTGGCGCTGGGCGGCGCAATCGGCACCGTGGCCGTGATCATCAAGCAAGAGTTGCTGCTGCCGTTCATTGGCGGGATTTTTGTGCTGGAAGCGCTCTCGGTAATTATCCAGGTAGCTTCATACAAAACGCGAAAAAAACGCGTGTTCAAAATGGCGCC
>DASXJO010000283.1:0-10009 GCA_036497385.1 Candidatus Angelobacter sp.
CGGTGGGCGCAGCAACCTCCTGCCAGATATGGACGTTGCGGGTTTCGCGGAGCATGATACTGCCGACAATGAAGGTCAGCGCCGCGATGGTGATTGGGTAATAGAGGCCGTCGAACGGATTGCCGGTGATTGCCGGAATCCAGACGCATACCAGCGGCACCAGCCCGCCAAAGACGCCGTTGCCTATGTGATAGGGCAATGAAAGCGACGTATAGCGGATTTTTGCCGGGAATGCCTCCACCAAATAAGCCGCGATGGGCCCGTAAACCATGGTTACAAAGATCACCTGGAGAAAGACCAGCCACATCAGCTTGGTCTTGTCCGCGCCGGTGGCCGCAGGTGCGGTTATAGTCTTTCCCGTCGGGTCTACTGTTTGCGGCGTAAGCACCGTTGCGCCAGTCACTTTGTTCTTGCTGGCGTCCACGTGGGTCACGTTGTTGCCGGCTGCGCGCTGCATTGCAGGATAAATGCCAAAAGTGGTGCCGGGGATGCGATACGTCAGGCAGGCCAGCAGCAATCCAGCCATGATGATTTTTTTCCGGCCAATTTTGTCTGAAAGCCAGCCGAAAAGCACAAAGAGCGGCATTCCGATCAGCAACGCCTTCGCGACAATGATTTGTGAATCACGCGCCGGCACTTTCAGGATCGTGGTCATGAAGAACAAAGCAAAAAACTGTCCTGTGTACCACACCACGCCCTGCCCAGCGGTTGCTCCAAACAGCGAGATCAGCACCTGCTTCAAATTGGGCCATTTGGTGAAGGCCTCTTTGAGCGGCGCTGCTGAAGCCATGCCCGTGCTCTTGATCTGCTGGAAAATAGGGGATTCTTTCATTTGCAGCCGGATGTACAAAGAAATCAAAACCAGGATCAACGAGGCCAGGAACGGAATACGCCAGCCCCAATCTTTGAAGGCCTGATCGCTCATCTGGCTCTGCGTTCCCAGAATGACGGCAATAGAAACGAACAGTCCCAGAGTGGCCGTAATCTGGATAAAGCTGGTGTAGAACCCGCGTCTATTGTCGGGCACGTGCTCGGCCACGTAGATCGCCGCGCCGCCATATTCACCGCCCAAGGCAAGGCCCTGCAGTATGCGCAACGCAATCAGGATGATGGGGGAAACCCAGCCCGCCGTGGCAAAGCTGGGCAACGCTCCTACCAAGGCCGTGGCCCCGCCCATGATGGTGAGAGTTACGATGAAGGCATATTTACGGCCCACCAAGTCGCCAATGCGCCCGAAAAAGAGCGCTCCGAATGGGCGCACCATGAAGCCAACGGCGAAGGTAGCCAGATAAGCGATGTACGCGAATAGCTGATTGCCTGGCGGATAAAACTTGGGGGCAAGATACGGGGCCAGCGTGCCGAAAATGTAAAAGTCGTACCACTCGATCATCGTGCCAACCGATGACGCCATAATGACTCCCCAGATTTTCCCCACCGAAATCTGGTCCGATGAAGTCACCGGCATAGTAGAAGAAGCGCTAGACATGTGGCCCTCCTGGAATAGAACCAAGCCGGCCGGACCTGGTTCCTTTTAGTTGCGTAGATTTTGAAGCATCAAAACTGAGCATAATGCGGTATGAAACGAAAAATCTACTTTGTGGTCATACGCTTACACGGGCTTGTGTTCAACCATTCCCGGCAGCGTGGCTGAAATCTGTGTTCCGGGAACTCCCCTTGGCATGCTCCAACGGCAGTTTGGAGCGCGATGCCATTTGGCACCCTAGGGTAGTCGGATTACCGTAGATGTCAAGCAGAAATGAATGGGGAGAACATGAATCGCCCACGGAACACCCCCATCGGGAGCGGCCCAGAGGGCGCCCGCAGCTCGTTTTCAAGGCCCCACTTGTGAATCAGCAGTCGCAGGAATATCATGCACCATCTGTATTTACCAGCCATGGCCGCTGATATCTTCAAAACTTCGGTCTTCTGTCACGTTGGGCTGCATACTGCCTGAGGAGGGATTTTCATGAGGGGAACCATAGCTTGCATTGGCCAGAACATCCGCCACGCTTCGATACTGGCATTGGCGTTTGGGATCGTAACGCTTTGCACCGGCTCCAGCCGCGCCGTTGCCGCCGATGACACCATCAAGATTGGCGTGGTCCTGCCCACCACCGGAAGCGAAAGCAAACCGGGCGCTTACCAGAAAGAAGGCATTGAACTCGCCATCAAGCAGATCAATGATGCCGGCGGGATCATGGTGAAGAGCAAAGGTAAGAAGCTGAAGATAGAAGAAGTCTTTTACGATGATGCCACCGACTCCAAAAAATCGGCTTCGCTGACAGAGCGGGCGATGAGCTCAGATGGCGTCATTGCCGTTTTGGGCGGCTACTCAACAGCGCTTGGCACCGCCGAATCCGTGATGGCCGACCGCTATAAGACTCCATGGATTACCACGGGAGCCGGCGCGACAGCCATTTTTGGCAAAGGCTATCAGTACGCATTCGGGACTCTGAGCCCGGTAGCGCTGATCGGAACCACCAGTGCCGAATTCCTTGGCAGCCTCGTAGACGCCGGGAAGCTTAAAAAAGGCCTGAAAGTGGCGATGGTCGTGGAAAACACAGATCACGGCACCGATTACGTGAACGGCTTCAATGAATGGACGGGCAAGCACAAGGGCTATTTCGACGTGGTGTTGAATGAGAAATTCGAGCTCGGCGCAACGGACTTTTCCAGCATCCTTCAGCGGGTCAAGAGCAGCCATGCCGATGTTTTTCTCTCTGACGCGCACCTGCCCGACTACATCACGATGCAGCGCCAGTATCTGCAAAACGGGCTGCATCATCAGATGATCAGCTATGGCGCGCGCGGCCCTGAAGCCAATGCTCGTCAGGCCCTGGGCGCCGGCACGGATTACATCTTCGCCGGCATCTGGTGGTCCAACAAGCTGCCATACCCCCAGGCAAAAAAATTCGCGGCCGACTACAAAGCTTTTACCGGGCATGACGTCGATTCCTGGTACTCCGCTCCGGCATATGACGGCATGCGCATTGTGGCAAAGGCGATTGAGAGCGCAGGATCTCTGGATAAAGACAAAATTCGCGACGCGCTCAAAAAAGTGGAGCTGACAGACTCTGTACTGCCGGGCCAGAAGCTGAAGTTCGCGGCCAATGGACAGGCTGAATATCCCTTCGTCATCACGCAAAATAAACCTGATAACAAAGTGGATATCGTCTATCCCAAGGATGCGGCCACCGGTGACGCCGTAGCGCCAATTCCGAATAAATAGGCCTCACCACTTACATGAGTGCAGTCGAGTATCTCGACCTGTTACTGAAAGCCCTGCTGCTGGCCGGTGTTTATGCGGCCATGGCGGTAGGCATGACCGTTGTATACGGCGTTATGAAGATCGTGAACCTGGCCCATGCCGGGTTCCTGATGCTGGGAGCGTACTTTGCCTTTGAAATGTTCAACCGCTTCCACATCGATCCCGTCCTTGGCGCCGTGCTCGCCCTGCCGGTCTTTTTTCTCTTTGGCATGCTGGTGCACTGGCTTCTGGTGCGCTGGCTGCCGAAATCGGACACTCCCACGCTCGCTTCTCTGTTGCTGATGTTCGGCTTCTGGCTGGTGCTGCAAAATCTTGCTTATGCAAGATGGGGCAATGATGACCAGTCGATTTTCACTCCCCTAACTCTGTCCGCGGTCCACATTGGAGACACAATCTCCATCCCAAAGGTAAATCTGGTGGTCTTTGCCGCCGCCGTGTTCTGCATGGTGGTTTTGCAGATCGTGTTCCATCGCAGCTGGTTTGGACGCTCGATGCGCGCCCTTATCCAGAATCCTTACGGCGCACAGATTGTCGGGGTGGACGACCAGCGGACCGCGCGCCTGACCTTTGGTCTAGGCACCGCATTCGCCGGATTCGCCGGCGCTCTGCTCGGCATGCTTTACTCTTTCAGTCCTGACTTCGGCCGTCCCTTTCTGTTGCGGTCCTTCGTCATCATCGTGCTTGGTGGCCTGGAATCGGTATCCGGAGTGGCTCTGGGCGCGATTGTTCTGGCTGTGCTGGAAACGTTCAGCACCATGATTCCTTTTCCCTGGTACTGGCATGGCTGGAAGACATACTATCTGCCGCCCAGCTATCAGCCGGTGGTTCCATTCGCTCTTCTGGTTTTAGTGCTGGTAATCATGCCCAAAGGCTTAGCGAGTTTATTCAATCGCAAATGGAAAACCGCATGAGGCTCCCTCAAACTCTGAGCGGATGGCTAAAAGTGATTCTGCCATGGGTTCTGCTGGCGGGACTGCTGCTCTTGCCCGCAGTGGATTCGAACGCAAATCTCATGCGCCTTCTATTTCTCACAGCGGTCTATAGCACCGCGGGTCTCGGGTGGAACCTGCTGGGCGGTATGGCCGGCCAGGTTTCCTTCGGATTTGCCGTCTTCTTTGGGATGGGCGCTTACACCACGGCCCTGCTCATGCATGCCGGGCATAGCCCGTATTTCGGTTTCATCGGCGGCGCGGCCATCGCCATGCTGGCGTCTTTTTTGATTGGCTTGCCCACTTTCCGACTGCGCGGCCCGTATTTCGTGATCGCCACAATCGGCGTGACTGAAGCCGTGCGCGTGATCATGAACAATCTCGATATCACTGGAGGCGCCAGCGGTTATCGCATCAGCGAAGACAAGCCTTTTAGCGCGCTTGAGCATTACTACACGGCAATTGTGGCGGCAGCTTTGGCGGTCTTGGTTTCAACCATTATTGCCCACAGTAAGTTCGGCCTGGCGCTGCGCGCAATCAAACAGGACCAGGACGCCGCAGCCGACCTGGGCGTGAATCCTTATACCTCAAAGCTCTGGATTCATGCCATCGCGGCCGGGCTCACAGGGATTGCCGGCGGTATTTATGCGCGTCGCGCCGGTTTCTTTTATCCCGGTGACGTTTTCGCTTTCCAGACCGGCATCAACATTTTGTTGATTCCCGTCATTGGCGGCATCGGAACCATTTGGGGGCCGGTACTGGGCGGAATCATTTTCATTATTGTGGAAGAGACAATATCGGCAAAATATCAGGACTTTCACCTGCTGATTTATGGTGCGCTGCTAATGCTGATTGTGCTGGTAGAGCCTGGCGGTTTGATCCAGTCAAAGCGGCTATGGATCATGCTGGGTAAATGGTTGATTGGGCTTTTCACGGGTACGACATGGAAGGCCATCTTTGGAATACTTCGGGACCGTCTAAAAAAGCCCCCGGTGCCCGAAGGCACAGCGCATTGAGGAGTAAACGTGAGGATTCTCGAAGTCGAGAAGCTGACCAAGTACTTTGGCGGCGTAGCGGCGCTTAAAGACGTCAGCTTCGATATCCCGGAGAAGCAAATCTGCGGGTTCATCGGCCCGAATGGCGCAGGCAAAACCACGCTCTTCAGCGTCATCACCGGCGCACACCGCCCTTCGGCGGGCAGGATCCAACTTCACGGCAAGGATATCACCGGGATGGATTCGGCAGCGCTGGTGAAGAGAGGCGTGGCGCGCACTCACCAGATTGTCCGTCCATTTAAGGTAATGACCGTCCTCGAAAACGTGCAGGTCGCGGTCCATTATGGACGGCGCGCCGTTACCCGCACCAGCGTGGCCCGAGAGCATGCCATGGAAACCTTGAAGCTGGTGGGGTTGGATAACAAAGCCAACATGCTGGCTTCAGCCATTTCCCTGGGCGAGCAGAAACGGCTGGAAGTAGCGCGCGCTCTGGCTACGGCGCCTGAATTGTTGTTGCTTGATGAAATATGCGGCGGCCTTACTGGCTCCGAGACACATGCCATGATGGGTTTGCTTCAGCGAGTGCGCGAAGGCGGCACAACAATTATGTACGTGGAACACGACATGAAAGCCATCATGGCCGTTTGCGATCGCATCACGGTGCTGAACTTCGGGCAGAAACTGGCGGAAGGCAAGCCGGAAGACATTCAGAATGATCAGTCGGTGATCGAGGCATATCTTGGCAAGAGCGACTTTGGGAGCAAAAAGCGTGCCTGAATCACAGACACCTGCACCACAAGACGATAAGCTGCTGATCGCAGAAGGCCTTGAGGTGAGCTATGGCACTACCCAGGTATTGTGGGGTGTCTCGTTCAAGGTAGCGCGAGGCAAAGTTACGTGCATCATCGGCGCGAATGGCGCGGGCAAAACAACTTCGCTCAACACCATTGCCGGCGTCCTGCGGGCAAAGAAAGGCCGTCTCCTGCTCAATGGCGATAACATTACTTCCCTATCCACGCGCGACCGCGTTCGCCGACACATTAGCCTGGTGCCGGAAGGCCGCCAACTCTGGCCCGGAATGTCTGTGGAAGAAAATCTTCTGATGGGATGTTTTCTCCGCCAATTTCGCTCTAAAGCGCATCCAGGGCTGGAACGCATCTACAAACTTTTCCCCCGCCTGAAAGAACGCCGCCATCAGATGGCCGGAACGCTCTCCGGCGGTGAGCAGCAGATGTGCGCCATCGGGCGCGGACTCATGTCCGAACCTCAGCTACTCATGCTGGATGAACCCTCGCTCGGCTTGGCGCCCAAATTGGTTGACGAGATTTTTGAATTCATCGCCAACATTGCCAGCCAGGGTGTCACGATTCTATTGGTCGGGCAAAACGTAAATTACACGCTGCAAATTTCTCACTACGGCTACGTGATGGAGACCGGCCGCATCACCCTGGAAGGTCCCACGGAAATGTTGATGAATAACGAGTTCGTGCGCCGCGCTTACCTGGGAATCGCGGAAGAAACACATTCAAAATAATTGCCGGTTGCGTTGTTAAGGTCAGTCTAAAAGGGTTAGGGCTGCGCAGAAAGTAGCGCAGCCCCTTGTTGCCCGGTCATAAACTTCACCAGAAACAGCCAATCAAAATTGGAACATGTCGCTAAGATCATTGCCCAATTGGTTTCGTGCATTTAAGGAGGGCAGGCCAAATGTGGTCTGGATAAATCTCAATATCGAAACATCATCCATCTGCGTATGCGAGATGAAATTCTTTTTGGCGAATGGAGAGATCACCAGCATCGGCACCCTGGGTCCAAGGCCCTGGGCATCGACCTGCGGTGGGGGTACGTGGTCCCACCAGCCCCCGCTTGAATCCCAGATTACGACAATTGCCGCATTCGCCCAGACCGGGCTGGCCTGCATCTGCTTAATAAAACCATCCAGCCACGTAACGCCATTCTCCACAGCACCGCTGCCTGGATGCATGCTATGCCCGGGTGCAGGCTGTATGAATGAAACCGCAGGCAGGTTTCCTGCGCTCAAATCCTTGGCAAAATTAGAAAAATCTTTCACGTTCGGCGCACTGTGCGCGTCAGTGAAGAACTGAAATGGGTTTTCCTGGGGAACATAAAAACTGCAGTTATTAAGGTCCTCGGCGTACCATCCCCACGTCAAGCCCTTCGTCGTGAGCTGATTGCCCAGATGGGGAAATGTGTAGCCAGCGCTCGTCTTTACCTCCGTGTTGCAGGGCGGGAAGAACGGTTGAATTGTCCCCGGGTCACTGTTGTCGTCAGCAGCAACGAGTAAAAGCTGGTTCGTGGGAGCGTCTCCCATGACGGAAGGGAAGAAATTATCGGCTAAGGCAAATTGCTGGGCCCAACTCCAAAGCGTGCCGACCCCGGGAGTCGTGTTGTCATAATGTCCCATGGAAGTCGGGCCGTTAAAGAATGCGAATTTGTCCATTAATCCGTTGTCCCACACGCGCAAAAAATCACTGCGGGCGTGAGGCAGGTCCGGCGTGGAAGTGCTGGTCAGCAGTTGTGGCGTAACTGTAGCCCCAGTGGAAGTTTTCTGAGTGAAGCCAGGAACTCCCGGCTGAATTCCGTTGGCGCCCGGAAAAGTGCCAAAGAGATGATCAAATGAGCGGTTCTGCATGATCACCACAACTACATTTTTAATTGCAGCGCCTTGTGGCACAGGTGTTGCAGTGGGTGAGGGTGTGGGGGTGATAGACGAATTCTTCACACCACCGCATCCAATTGTCAGGGCCAGGACCAGAGGGCTGAAAAAGAACAAAATTGCTCGTCTCAAGGGAACCGCACCTCTCAGAGGCTTTGAGTCAGCCCTGCTCTCTCTAGTTGGCTCTGAGTTGATGGTTTTTTTAATAATTTCTACGACCCACATTAATCCCAAAGGACTAGGCAACCCGCGAGAAGCTGCACAAAGAAGTGATTCTGCGAGATCTCATCCGTTCATCTCAGGATTCACCTCCGGGACTTCCTGCTTTCATTTTGTCCGGCCAAGGTCCGACAGGCTTGGCGTCCGGTTCGCAGCTTACAATCCCGTCCCGCTGGGAAGATTTGCGGCTAGCAGGAATATTAAGTTGTAGCCTCTGAGACTCTGGGGAAGACGTCGGACACGAATCCTACTTGAAGCAAAAATCGAGCTTTCATTTTTTGCGATACGGGTTACAATCCACACTTAGAACTCAAACTATGGCGACATCGATTGCTCCCATTGCTCCAGTAGATCCGCCCGTGATTAAGGCCGCCGGCGGGATTCTGCAGCGCAGCACTCCTCGCGGCGATGAAGTAATGGTGGTTTACCGCAAACACCATCAGGATTGGACGCTTCCACGCGGAAAGGTAAAAGACGGTGAATCCTTTCAGGAAGCGGCCATGCGTGAAGTGGAGGATGAGACCGGCTGTTCCTGCCGCATCGGAAACTATTTGGGCACTATCAGCTATTCAGATAATGGCGTGCCCAAGGTCGTCCTGTTCTGGAAAATGACCCTGGTTGAAGAAAAAGGCAGCAGGAACAATGAGCAAATTGGCGAAGCGTTATGGCTTCAGGTTCCGGCTGCCATTGAACGGTTGACCCATGCGCAGGAAAAAGCGCTGCTATCACGCGTCGGAAGCATTCCGAAGCAATCAGAAATGCCGGTGGCGACCGCCGTGTCGGCGCAAAACCATATTGCGGCAGGGGCAAATCAGGCCTTAGCTGCAGGACCTCAAACCGGCAGAAGCTTGTCGTTGGAAAGGCACCGTGCCCACTCGCGTTTGCTGCGGGAATGCGAAGCTTTTCGGGTGGAACTTGGTTTTCTGGAGCGCCGCAGCCAGCGCCACGACAACTTTTGGGCCATTGCGGCGCATGAACAGCTCAACAACGTATTGCGCTGCCTGGAAAGCGACGATATTGAGGGTGGCTGGTACGGCTTGCATGCCGCGCAGCGCTATGCCGTGTTTGGAATGAACCAGATCGAATTGGCCAATCGCGCGCATGTTCTGCGTGAAGAATCGCTGAAAATGAACTCGTGGCGCGCGGCAGCCATGGAGGGACTGCTCGCAGGCCCTGAAGATCAGCTTAGCGCCGAAAATATTGCCGATGCCATTGCCTTGCGCAATGAAGATTTCAGCCACCAGCACCTTAAAACCCAGATTATTGGCGACCGCCTGCGCGTTCTACTGCTAATGTGCGGACTGGCTGCGATTGCTGCAGCGCCTTGCATCTTCCTTCCTGGACGCATACCGATCGTCTCTGCAGTATTGTTTTTCGGCCTGCTCGGGTCAGCCATTTGCTCGGCGCAGTCGCTCATTGGCGGACGAAGCGAGGCAGCGGCTTCCAATTTGTTCATCACGCTTACGCCGGTACTGTTCGGGGCACTCGCTGGGCTCTGCGGCTACGCTATTTATGAATACATGCCGTCGCTCACATTCCACTCCGGTGACCGCCACATCAGCGCCGTAATGGGATTGGCTTTTCTTTTTGGCTGCATGGGACAGCGATTGCTCGCCCATATTGCAGACGGACGCAGGCGAAAACCGGCCCACGCATAGATTCCTACTGGAGCTTGTCCGCAATGCGGCGGGCGATCTCTTTCATCTTCTCCAATGACGACCGATACTGAAGCACCGCGGATTGCAAGGCGAAATCTGCTCTTCCCTTGCGGGCCAGAATTCCACCAATAGCAACTTTCCCCTTCTCAACGTTCCCATCGAACCAAGCCTCGTCGCCGATTCCACTCAACTTCGTGATGTTCTTCTCTCCCGGCTTGAGCCGCCGTATATCTTTCGTATTTTTCCATTCCTTGTCCTCTTTCTCG
>DASXJO010000284.1:0-1732 GCA_036497385.1 Candidatus Angelobacter sp.
GCTGGCCATGCCGGAGGCGTTGCGCCCCGCCACCATCAGGCTGGTAAGCACCGGCCCAAGTTCACGCACCATGGAAAACGATACCAGCCGGCCCGTGAGCGAGAGCGATCCAAATTGTTCCAGCGTCTTGGAAGTATTCAACGCCAGCACAACCCCGGTAAACATGCCGGTGAGCACCACAATAGGAAGAGATCCCACGCCGATGAGATCGGCTTGCTGGATGGTATCTGCCATGTAAAGAGGCTTGCGGAACAGATTTGTGAGTGAACGCAACGAAAGATACGTGTACTCCTGCACCGCGAGGATACTGCGCTTCACGAAATCGAACGGCGAGATCAGTTCCATCCAAGATGAAATATAGCAGAGCGTTAGTCCGGGCCCAAATCCTCGGCAAAGCACCTGATTGTGGCTGGCAATCATGTCGGCTACAATCTCACCCACATGAGCACTCCACAATTGTCAGCCAGAAAGTTGATTCACAGCATCTTGCTCTCCAAGGGGCATATGGAAGCGCTCACGGACGGAATTTTTGCCATTGCCATGACGCTGCTGGTGCTGGAACTAAAAATTCCTGACCTGCCCAGGTCGGTGAGCACCAGCCAGTTGCTGGAAAGTATTGGCCACGAAGCGCCGGCTTTCTTTAGCTTTTTTGTTTCTTTTCTTTATTGTGGACTGCTCTGGGTAATGCACCATCTGGCAATGCATTCGTCCGGCATCTCCAAATTGCGCTGGTGTGGTTGAACCTGCTGTTTCTGATGTCGATCTCTGTCATGCCTTTTTCCTGCGCGTTGCTGGGGCATTTCTTGCGCAACCGGGTGGCCCAGGAGATTTATTTTGGCAACATGTTTTTGGCGGCCACTTTGTTGGCAGCGCAATGGCTGATAGCCAGGCAGAAGAAACTGCTGAGTGAAGACGAGCCACTGAAAGCCCAGCTCATGGGGCAGCAAATCTTTTTCTTTCCCTTAGCGCTGGGTTCAGCCATGCTGGCTGTTCATTTCATCAATCCACAGGCAGGTTTTTACGCCATGGCGGTTGTACTGGTGGGACTTCGTCTGTGGCAGAGGATATGGCATCGTCGTCGGGCTGCAAAGCTCGTTAATCCCGAGCGCCCTTCTTCCTGATCTCAATATTGAGCCGCTTGATCTTCTGGTTCAACGTGGAAAGCGGAATATGGAAGCGCTCGGCGGCGTCAGTCTGGTTCCAACTGCATTTTTCCAGCATGTTGACGATCAAACGGCGCTCGCAGTCTTCAACAATTTCAAACAGTGACGCGTCCGGGCGGTGCTCAAACATCTTGCCCTCAGATCCTCTACCAACAATGTGGTCAGGGATGAGCTCAATGCCCACCGTCGGCCCATTGCACAGCACCACGGCACGTTCAATCACGTTTTCCAGTTCGCGCACATTACCCGGCCAGGAATAGTCCATCAATGGGCGCAGAGCTTCCGGCGCAATGTTGATGATTGATTTGCCATTCTCACGGGAAAACTTTTCCAAAAAATGCCCAACCAGTCGGGGGACGTCTTCACCACGGTTGCGCAACGGCGGCAGGTCCACGGTAATCACATTAAGGCGATAAAACAGGTCTTCACGGAATTTGCCTTCCCGCACCAGCACCTGCAAATCAATATTGGTGGCGGCGATCACGCGCACATCCACCTGCAACTCATGGATGCCGCCCAGGTGCATGAATTTGCGGTCTTGCAGGACGCGCAGAATCTTGGCCTGGGTT
>DASXJO010000285.1:0-1960 GCA_036497385.1 Candidatus Angelobacter sp.
ACGCGCGGAGTGGCTGGTGAACCAGAAAGGCCTGCGGAACCGCGTGGAATTTCTGGGCAAAGTGGACCGCGTTTATGAAAAACTCTCCATCTCTGACCTGATGCTGGTGCCAAGTGAGATGGAATCGTTTGGGCTGTCCGCTCTGGAAGGCATGGCATGCGAAGTGCCGGCCGTGGCGACTGCCGTGGGAGGCGTTGCAGAAGTGGTGGACCATGAGCGCAGCGGCTATCTCGCCGAGGTAGGCGATGTAGAGACAATGTCGCGCTATGCGATTGATATTCTTTCTGACGAAAAGCGTTTGCGCGAAATGGGAAAAGTAGCGCGCTGGGAAGCGCAGACGCGTTTCTGCTCGACGAAAATCATTCCTGAGTATGAAAAGTTTTATGAGCGCGTGTTGGAGCGCGCGGCGTAAATCGCGGCGGCAGCGCCGGGCGCGGGCATATCAGTATCAAGCACTGGTATTTCCAGCATGACAAGCGTTCCGTGGCCATCGCGGCTTTGGACGGTGAGTTTGCCTTCATCGCCAAACAACACATGCAGGCGCTCCGCTACATTGACCATGCCGATCCCGCGGCCTGACCCCATTTGTTCTGCCGCAACCGCCGGTGGGGCACTCATGCCTACACCGTCATCTTCCACCTGGATCATCAGTTTATTGTCCTGAATGCGGCTGCGGATAGTAATGCTTCCGCCATCGACCTTGGGCGCAAGGCCGTGCTTGATGCAGTTTTCCACCAGCGGCTGCAACAGGATCGCCGGAATCACAATGTCCAGCGTCTCGGGATCAAGGTGTTTATAGACGCGAAGCTTGTCGCGGCCAAAGCGCACAACTTCGATATCGAGATAGTCGTCAACGAACTCGATCTCATCGCGCAGTTGGACAAATTCGTCATGCTTACCCAGCAGGCGGCGCAGGATTTTGGAAAGCTTCAAGATCAGTTCGCGCGCGCGGTCGGGATCAAAGCGCACTAGCGAAGAGACGGAATTCAGGGTGTTGAATAGAAAATGCGGATTGATCTGGCTTTGCAGCGCGTCAAGACGGGCCTCAAGGAGAAGGCGCTCCTGCTCTTCCAGCTTCATTTCAATGCGCGTCAGGTTCCAGATTTTAATTGGAATGGCGATGGTTGCCACCGTGGCGGCAACGACCGCCAGCAAAGCGACTGGAGTGCTTATCGAAAGGGCCCAGATTTCTTTTGGGGCGGCGTAATGCAACTCCAGGCGGGCGGCCTGAAGGGCGATGATCATCAAGAAGAATGCGGTTTGCCAGTCAATGCGCGGATGACGCAGGTTGCGCTTCACCCATCGGTAAACGCTCAGGTCTATGAAAGGTGAGAACGTCCAAATTTCTTCTTCATTGCGGCAGAAATGGCGCAAGGATCCGGCCAGCATTCCTGCGCCGGCGTTTACCGGAAGCGTGAGCCATTCACCATGAAAGAGTGCAGGGATTGCCATAATGGAGCCGCCCAGGGTACCGGCCACTCGCCCACCTAATACGCCGACGAGGATTGCAGCTTCAAAGCCGAGATCGGCGCACTGGAAATTTTTGACGCGAAAACGAAAGTAAACGCCTAACGCAAAGGGAATGCAGGTAAAGAGAACAAAGAGGATATTGCGCTCGCGGGAGCGCCGGCGGGCAAACAGCAGCTTCTTGAACTCATGGGAGCGGCCCAGCGCGCTGGCAACAGCGGTGGCTACGCCCAATTTGAGCAGAAGTTGTATGAGCAGGTACTCAAGATCCACAAGGCTATTCTTTCACAGAACAGGCGCGGTTAGAACGCAGTTTACCGGCGCAGCCTTACTTCCGTGTCCCTTGAAACCGATCGGGCAAGAAGTCGCCGATGTCCAGAGGAGAGGGCTGACCAAAGATAAGGTCGGCCATGATCGGGGCCGTAATCGGCGCAAGAAGGATGCCATTGCGAAAGTGGCCTGTCGCGATAAAAACATGCGGGATATCGGTTGG
>DASXJO010000286.1:0-3569 GCA_036497385.1 Candidatus Angelobacter sp.
CCGCTCTTGTGCTCGGCCGTGAGTTGCCAGACCCCAGAGTCATCCGCATACTGAAAAGGCTCAAATCGGGGCGTTCTCTCCAGCGCTGCAAGATGCTGTTCTTCGGATTGCGGACCGTGATCACCGTGCATCTGTTTGGGAGGTGGTGCAAAAAAATTAGGCCCGGCATCTTGCATGCCTCCATGTCCCAAAGGTGGTCCGAAAAGATTCAGGGTTGCGTCCACAGGCCGGTTCTTGTGATCTCTGATTCCGGTGTTAGACGAATAAATAACTTGCTCGGCTTCCCTGCCTCCGCCTCGCACCGCAATGTAATATTCCGTACTTCCGGAGCCACTAAAAAATTTCTGCGCGAGTTCGGGAAAAATCTCCTTTTGCAGCACCGCGGGATTGAGTTGGACGATGAGCCATAGGACTTCCGGCCCTCCGACAGCCCCACGGCGATGAACTGGATACGCCAATGCCGGTACAGATTGATCAATGGCCCACGGAATCATCATTTCCACCATGCGTGCGCGCATAGCAGATCCCCGGCCATCCGCAACGTGGCGTCCGGGAACACCGAAACCGCGACGAGATCGGAACTCAGATCTATGGCGTGATCCCCGCCGCATCAAGCTACCTTCCGGTCCGGCAGTGGGCAGATGATGTGCCATGGTAATTTCCAGCAGACGTTGTTGCATTTGGTTAAATTCAACTGGCCACGGCACCTTCACGGAATCGCCAGTAGCAGGATCAAACCGCAATGGCTGCTGGTGCGTCGGGTCCTGCCATAGATAAATATATGAGACCAAATGTGGATGAGCAGCCGTCTGCTGCCAGTGGTGAAATTGTTCACCCAGTTCCTCTGCGTTGCTTGTTTCCACAACGCTTTTGATCTCGACTACTGCGGCCCCCAGTTCGCGGGCAAAATCCTGCCGGAAGCTCATGAGGGAAACATGCAGGTTGGAAAGCATCTGTGCGCGCGTGGCATCGCTAACTTGCCCGCTCCACCGATATTGCAGTATCGCCAGACCCACCAACACCGCGGCCAATGCGGGTATCGCTACCCACCGTAGAAGACGTTCTCTGGCCTGCGGTTTATCCATGCATTTTCAACTTTGGGTTGGCGATGCTCGGGCCTATCATCCGCGCCGATCCGCCTCATTAGATTATAAGTCTGCCTTATGCTCCTGCCACCATTGCGTCTACGCGCGGACTGGGCCGCAGAGGCCTTTCCAGCAGTGCGCTCAGCTCGTGCAGGAATTTGGGCTTGTAAATGACCGCCTTGGCTCCGCATCCGGCGCACGCCTCCAAAAATCGGGCACTGGTGTCCATGGACATCATGATGACTTCGGTTCTGGGGGCCATTTCGCCAAGTAACAGCGCCGTTCTCAGTCCGCTCATCCCCGGCATATCCGCATCCATCAGAATAAGGTCTGGCTTTAGCTCAAGCACCGCATCAACTGCCTGCGTGCCACTCTCAGCGCGGCCAGCCACTTCCACCAAATTGTGATAATCCAGGAGAGAGCAGATCGCGTGCAGAATCGTCTCGGAGTCATCCACCACCAGCGTCCTTTTTTTGGCGGGCGCCAGCGGAACTGGTTCAACTGGTTGCGTGCGGATTGCCAACGATCCCAGAGACATACTGCACCTCGGCAAAAACTATTTAGCTTCTAGATTAGTCAGACTTGAATGGTCAGGGGGTAAACAAGCCAACAAGGGTTTGTAAAGTTCTTGTAAAGAACCGCTTTGGCCTTGGAACGGGCAAATACAAATGTGCGAAGCAGAGTTAAAGGACGGGACCCCGCGGAACCTCAAATTCACGTGCCAGTCGTCTTGGCGCTCACGATTTTATCGAACGCAAGGCCGCTCGAACGTTCTCCTCGTCCCGTCTGCTTTTGCACGCCCAGCCACACGTAAGCCTCGCCTTTCGTCCAGCGTGTCCGCCGGAAAGATTGATCCACGATGATGCCTGCGCGCGGCACCTCTTCTTCATGCAGGAAATAAGGCTGCTTCGCCGTCTCATCCAGCCCCTGGCGAATGAGCGTGGTGCGGGGCGGAATTTTTTCCGGCGGTAGCGTATCCCCTTCGATGATCCGGAGCATGCGGCTGCGCTGGAGTTGGATCTCTCTCACCGAGCCTGGAACGTGTACAGGGACGAAAGGAATAAAATGTTCCGGCACGCTGGTCATCGCCAGATAAGCGATACCTGCCTGGAACGGAGGCGGTGTTCCTCCGGCTGCGGCAACCAGCCGCTCATGGTACTGCAAGGTTTCATTGCCTTCGTCTTTTCCGGACCGCCCTTTGCCTGTCAACGACGGAATAATTTTTTCCACGGCCCATACCATGTTCGCCACTTCATCCCGCACCAGCTCAACTTCTTCCTCTGGATCGCCATCCATGGTTTTGGCGACGGCAGGCGGTATGAACAGGCTCGTATCCGCCTGGCGATCTGTAAGGTTTTCAGAATTGATCTGGAACATTGCCCAGCGATGCCAGTTGTCCTCGGCTCCAGTGCCCGCCCCGACGATCCAAAATCGCTCCCCGAAAGTATTCGTAACCGTCATGCCATCAATTCGCGCCAGCGTGCCCGCGGGCAGACGGAAAGGCACCAGGAACCAATCGTTCGCATACACCAGCGCGAATTCCATCAGAAGCAACTGCGCCAAGTCCGTGGTGGAAGGTTTCACCGAGCCGAAATCGGTCTTGCGATCTTCCAGCGCCCACCAGCGCGGATCAGGCATTCCCTGAAAAGTGATGGGCGTAGGCAGAAACGAGCTTACGTTCACTTGCTCACCCGGATCAAGCGCACCGCCCAGAGTGCCGGGAGCATAGTCAAAGGAGTACCAATCAACATGGCCTTGCGCGTATTGCTCGGCCGCCAGCACGCGCTCCTGGCCTTGCAGCGGAGCGGAGCAGGCAAACTGGTATTCCAGGTAAGGGGGCTTCCACGCATCTTCGTGGTCCGGCTGATAGTAGAGCGCGGTAAACCAGTGCTCAAATTCATCGCCCAGCGCATCCAGCTTTGCTTTGTCGGCAGGCAGCGCCAGCGTGATTCCCTCAGATGCGTGGTTGGTTGGATCGGCGCTCAGGAAAAGATGCAGATCGCCGCCATCGATGCAGCGGCCCGCTAGCGCCGCATATTGCTGCCATGCCTGGCGATGCGCGTAGACGAAGTCCGTGGTTTCATCTGGCGCAGGCAGAGTAATCGGATAAAGCGTGAGGTACTGCGAAGCATACGCCTGCAATCCGGCATCATTGAGCATGTTTCGCCACTGCCTGCCCAGTTGCGCCCGCAGATCAAAGCGCATCTTTTGCCCGTTCCATGCCCAGTGCACCGTGCGCTGCTCCGCTTTGGTTTCCAGCGGGACGTTTGATTCAAATGGCTCAGTTGGCCCGCCGGCAGGCTGGTACTTTGTCACAGGCGTAGCGCGCATCTTGACCTTAGTAAGCACAGGCGAGCCGGCATCGTCCGCCTTGAACTCCCCAAGCTGCCACTGCTTGGTCAGCATCCAGAGTGGATCACGGACCTCGGCCTTCAGCGCGCGGTCAAAATCAGCGCGGCGCGGCCTTCCTTCCAGCCGGTTCCA
>DASXJO010000287.1:0-5870 GCA_036497385.1 Candidatus Angelobacter sp.
TCGGGAAAACCGACGGTGATGATCTTGCCGTCGGGTTGAATCAGCACCGCGTTGGCGGATTGCAAAAAACTGCCGAAATCGATGAGCACGAGGCCGCCGTTGCCGAAAGTCGTGTCGACTGTTCCGTTCGAGTTGAACCGCGTGAGAGCGAAAGGTTCCTGCACGCCAAAATCGAACACTGTCGTCCCTGCGGCCACGATCTTGCCATCGGGCTGGAGCGCAGCGTCATTGGCGATGTCGAGATCGTTGTTGCCGAAATCAACGCGCACTTTCCCGCCGGTACCGAATGTCGGGTCGAGAGTCCCATTAGCCAGGTAACGCGCAGCCGCAAAGTCGTAATAATCAAACGGGCTATTAGCCGAGCCGACGGCGACAATTTTTCCGTCCGGCTGAATCAGAACTGAATAGACGTCATCTTCGGCGCCGAGAAAATCGGTCGTTATCGTGCCGCCATTGCCAAAAGTTGTGTCGGGGCTTCCATCCGGGTTGTATCGGGCCAGGGCAAAATCGGTATCGGACATATCGCCCGGGTTGAAATCGAAGAAATCAGTCCCGGCGGCGATAATTTTTCCGTCCGATTGCAAAGCCAGCGCGAAGGCGAAGCTACCGTCGCCGGGAAAAATCGTGGTCACGATCCCGCCGTTGCCGAACAAAGTATCCAGTGAGCCGTCCGGATTGTAACGGGCAACCTTAAAATCGCCTGCAAAAGTAAAGAGCGGATACGCGCCGCCGGCGACAACGATTTTCCCGTCGGGCTGAACCACCACGGCGGAGATGGCTGCAACCAAACCGGGAAAATCGGTGGTTACTCTCCCATTGGTGCCAAATGACGCGTCGAGGGAGCCATCAACATTGTAGCGCGCGATGGCGAAATCTTGGTTCGAAAAATCATTCTCTGTATAGGTGTTACCGGCGGCGACGAGTTTGCCGTCCGGCTGAAGCGCGACGGCGTTAGCGATGTCTGTGCTAGTGTTAAAATCGGTCATCACCACGCCGCCGGAGCCAAATGAAAGATCGAGATCTCCATCAGCAGTCGGAATCGATGTTGAGCCTGCGACAAAAAACGGCCCGATTATTGCCGCCACCAAAATAACGTAGTGCCAACTGTTATTTCGGCTTGTTCGCATCCCATCGTTTCCCCGCGACGGCGTATTGTTGGCTATTCGTGACATAGATCATTCCCTTTTCTGCCAATAGTATCGCCCCACCAGTCGCACCCGGCCGCGCCCAAAAAGTAACGCGCGTGTTACTCTTGCGGGCTCATCGTCTCTCCTCTGGATTGGCTCAATACGTCGGGCGCGTCGGCCTTCGAACTGGCATCTGATTTTGTCCGTCCTGGGTTAGGTATTATTAATTGGTTGCTGAGGTTCTTAGAGTCGGCCGTGGTTGCGGGGTTCTCTCCATATAGGCATTGCTACCGGAGTGGGTGTTAGGGTCGCGGCACAGGCGTAGGGCGAGGCCGAGCTGAGGGACCAGGCCTTGGTATTGGAGTAGGCCTTGGGGTAGAAGTTGCAGTTGGTGTAGGTGTCGCAGTTAATGTAGGTGTCGGACTTGGCGTGCCGCCGCCTATTGGCGCCTGAATTGCAACTGTTATGGGCGATCCTGGCTTGAAGAAGCCGATCGTCCCACTAGCGCTTTGTGGCGGTTGATCGCCATCAAACCGGAAATTGTACAGTGTTCCCCAGCGAATCGCATTCGCGTTTTGGTTCTGCGCGAAGGTTTCGCTGTTCCAAGTTATGGAGCTGGACACCTGAGTGACAGTCCACGGCATGCTGCTGTAGCCCTGGTTATTCAAGGTGCCGTCGTTTGGCCAGCCAGGTTCCTGTGGCGGCGCGTGAAATCCAATGTTGCTGATATTCACTCCAGGTGCCAAAGGCACGCTAAAAGATTGAATGCCGCGATCCAGATTCTCGTTGTACAACGCGTACTCGTAGTGCCAGACTCCGGGACTTGGGTTAGTCACTTTATAACCCATAAACCAGATCCCATCGTTGCCCGGGTCAGGCTGGATTTGATTTACCGTGGCACCCGTCCAAGCCACGATGGCAGGCTGCATCCGCACCGTAGAGCCGACGGGCGAAAATGAGAAATTCGTTGGGCCACCGCTGACATTAAACTGACGGTAGGAAACGTTGTTAAACATGTTACACTCCCCAGGGTGGGATTGGCACCAAGCATAT
This sequence comes from Candidatus Angelobacter sp., assembly GCA_036497385.1. Taxonomy (GTDB): domain Bacteria; phylum Acidobacteriota; class Terriglobia; order Terriglobales; family Acidobacteriaceae; genus Angelobacter. The sequence goes on from DASXJO010000287.1 coordinate 2,181, forward strand.
TCATGTGGCACGACGTATTGACCTTCGGCAAAATAGGTTGCCCCTTGATTGAGCATGGTGTTTAGGTCATTGGCTTCAACAAGGATACGGTGCGAGACGCCGTCGTGGACATGACCGGTATGATCCTCCGGCCCAGGGTTCGATCCCCCTGGGAAAAAACCTGTGAATGGATTGACCCATGCACGGGAACCGAGGACATTCTGGATCCCATTTTGATTTGTGCTGTACAAATCGGAACAGCCTGAGCCAAGATGGTTGCCGAACACATCGTTACAGCCGAAGCCGCAGTTGTCTTCCGAAGCCGCCGTAAAGGCATGCTTAAGCCAGGATTGGCCGATTTGTTCAAACCGTTGCGTGTTGTCAGCTCCTCCGGTCATTCGGTACAAATTTTGCGGAACGACCGGGTGATCGTTGCTTGGCAGTGCAAACCAATCCACATCCACTTGCCCGTTGTTGCAAGACTCTGTTCCTACTGCCAGGCCAACCTGAGTGCCGGCGTTCCCGAATTGCTGTAGGCTAGGAAGGTTTCCCACGATAACATCCGGACCCGGCACTAGCGTTGGCTTTCCCAACCCGCTCCGGTCCTGGAGGCCGGGGCTCGCCTTTGCCGTGGCAAGAGGCCTTGGATCGTTCCCCTCGAGTGAGACAAAGAGTAAGAACAACGGAAAAAGGATACCGGTGAGCGTGAACTTTGACATTGTGGGCGGATTACTTTGGCTAATCGGGTGCCGAAGATCTTGGAGTTGGTCGCCCTCGCGGTGTGGGATGCGGTCGCGGCGTTGAAGTAGGTGTCGTCGTAGCTGTTGCCGTTGGGCTCGGACTGGGTGTTACACTGGAAGTCGCAGTAGCTGTTGCTGTCGGGCTCGGCGTAGTCGTCGGACTTGCGGTCGGTGTTGGAGAAGGCGTTGTACAACCTTCCGAAGTAAAGTGCTCGTTCAGCGTTAGGAAGCCTACGCCTTCCACATACTGCAACCCGACTGCCCACACGTCACAGGCTGTAATCGCCGCAGTCCCGAGAAGCCTGCCCGTTACACTGGGGCTAGGGAATACGCCCCAACTGCTGCCGTTCCAGCGTCCAATCAAAGCCAAACCGCCGCCATCGCCCACGGCCCACGCATCCCCCGGCGATACCGCTGCCACTCCATATGCGGCACTTTCGGGCTCAACACCAAAGCCCTGGACCTGGCTCCAACTGTTCCCATCCCAGTGCTCGATTAACGTTGTAGTCATGAACGTAGACGGGTTCCGCGATCTACCTACCGCCCAGACATCATTCGCGCTGGTAGCGGATACGGCACTCAGAAAATTGTCGCCTTGGGGATTGGGGCTGGAGACCATGCTCCATGTCGAACCGTTCCAGTGCTCGACCAGCGTAGAGAACCCAGAGGCAGCATTGCCCCAGTATCCTACTGCCCAGACGTCGTTCGGGCCAAGCGCCGCCACGCTATAGAGCTCGTTGTTCGTTCCTGGCATGTTTGCACTGGGAATCAGGCTCCAACTGCTCCCATCCCAGTGCGCAACCAGCGTTTGCGCGAACTCGCCATTGTTTGTAAAGCTCCCTACCGCCCATATATCATTCGCTGCGGTGCCTGCCACTGCATACAGGGTATTCAGCCCACCTGTGCCGGGGCTTGGGCTCGGGACGATGCTCCACTGTGCACCGTCCCATTGCAGAATCAGGGTGGTCTGATCGAGCGCATTGCCGCTGCTCGTGTTACCCACAGCCCATGCATTCGCTGAGGAAATGGACACCACGCCGTTCAGTTGATTGAGGCGGTTGTTCGGATTCGGGCTGGGAATAATGCTCCAGTCGGTGCCGTTCCAATGCTCGATCAACGTCCGCTTCCAAGTGCCGAAGGCGTAATAGCCCACCTCCCAAACATCGGTTGAGGCGGTGCCACTCACGCCGTTGAGTATGTTCTCGCCGACGCCCGCGTTCGGGGTGGAGACCATGCTCCAACTGGTGCCATTCCAATGCTCGGCCAGCGTATGGCTGTTGGTACCGACAGCCCAAATGTCGCTCACGTTAATCGCGCTCACCGCATGCACGAAGAACTGCACGCCATTGGGACCCGTGTTGTCGCCGGGGACCTGTTCCCAAGCCGTGCCATTCCACCGCAAGAATAACGTGCGCTGATTGCCTCCCGGGGCATTGAACTCTCCGACGGCCCAGACGTTGTTCGTGGTAAGCGCGGTAACCCCTCGTAAGAAATTGTTGGTGGCGCTGGGGTTAGGACTGGGAACCACACTCCACGTTGAACCGTCCCAGTGCAGCGTCAGCGTGATTGGGCCTGACTTTCCGCCGGTCCACCCGACTGCCCACACGTCATTGGCGGAGATTCCCACGACGCTCAACAATTTTGGAACGAAGCCTGCGTTCGGACTGGGGACGATGCTCCATTGGGAGCCGTTCCAATGCATGATCAGAGCCGAAGGACCCGCTTCGCCGACGGCCCAGAGCTCGTTGGGTGCGCCGGGCACGGCCGTTATGGCATTGAGCTGGTTATGCTGGTCTGGAATGTTTGGGCTGGGAATGATGGTCCAACTCGTACCATTCCAATGCTCCACGAGCGTCTCGCTTAGTCCGCCGTTGCTGGTTACTCCGACTGCCCAGACATCATTGCTTGAAACGGCAGCAACTCCAAAGAACCGGTTGAAGGTACCGGGGTTCGGGTTCGCCACGACGTTCCAACTCGAGCCGTCCCAGTGTTCCACGAGCGGCTGGCCGCCGGAACTACCGACCGCCCACACGTCATTGGCGGAAACGGCGCTGATGGCCAGAAGCTCGTTGTAAGTGGTGTGGAGTGTGGGCGTCGTTGCAAAGGTCCAATTCTGACCATCCCAATGCTGAATGAGCTGCTGCGCCTGGGTGGTAAGATTGCCATAGCCTCCGACGGCCCAAGCGTCATTCGATGCAATCGCGGCGACGCCATAGAAGTAGTTGTGAGGTGAGCCGGTGTTAGGGCTTGGGACAAGCTCCCACGTACCGCCTTTAGGAGTCCGACTTTCAGTTGTCGTCAATTCGCGATCGGCTTTACGTGTAGCCGGATTGGGTACGCTGGCTTTTGGCGAGTATCCTGGTAAGAGAAGTAGGAGTGCGATAACAAATTGTGGAGTTATCTTGTTAAGCCGAACCGGTGTGTTCATTGTTTTCCCTCTTTTCCTTTGTTAATCGGCTTTGCTGGTCGGTAGGCAGCTAAGAATTTGGCGAACGACGTTTTCGTACCTCTCAAACTGATCAGAGTTTTATCGCAGACGCGGTACGTGCGCATCAATTCGAGCAGGAAATGTACACTCCCTCCATTAAGGATCGGCGGGAGCTGTGGCCTAAGCTCCGATGGACCGCGAATTACGCGGATACAACGGATGTGCCTTGGCTGACGAGACAGCGCGCTCTGATCTCTTGGAACGGGTTATGGTAGGAAGAGGGTGGTTGTAGCCGGCGGCGAGGCGTTGCCGGCCGTATCGCTTGCGATGACCTCGATGGTGTTCTCGCCCGCCACACCATAAATGCTGCTGATAAAACCCGAGCCGAAGCGGACTTCCTCGAGGTGGCCATTCAGGTAAACGTCGTAGCGAATATTCTCCTGCCGATCGAAGTCATCGGTGGATTGGGTCCACCACAACTGGAACTCAAGGTCGCCGTAACCGAACGCTTGCAGGTTAGCCGGGGTGTTCGGCGGGGTGTGG
>DASXJO010000288.1:0-6640 GCA_036497385.1 Candidatus Angelobacter sp.
AGACTAAAGCATTTTCAGGGTGAAGGTGGACGGCAGGTGTTAGCAAGGCATTTAATGCCTCCGATATTCTGCGAGATTGATCTAGCCGCGAGTGTCGCGTGATTTGCCGCTGACTTCGTTTATCTGACGTGTTCCCACAAGAGTACCTCGGTGGCTGAAGCCGGAGCATTTATAAGCTCTTGACGCAGGCCTAAAAGGCCTTGCTCCACCCCGCGGACGGTCTACGCTTTCGCTGATAAATCAGTAATAAGGAAGCGCTTGGCGATCCTATCCATCTCGATAACCGGCCAATGATATTGCGGCAGATGGTGCACGCAGATGGATCGAGCGCGCATGTATCCATGTCCTAATTCGCGCTTGATATGGGCGAAGAAAACAGCTATAGTCCTGAAGCGCCCAAGGGTGTGGAGTCAGCAGGGAAGGTCTTTGAAAAATAGCGAAGGAGCCTTTAGCTCTTAGCCATTAGCTTTTAGCCAAACAAACCCCACGACCATGGCAACTACACGCCAAACAGTACCGAGTGCGTGAAACCCACGCCAATCTGGGATGATCTGGGATGATGCCTCTGAAACCTACGCCAATCTGGGATGGGTAGGGGAGGGGGAGGGGGGTGGCGCGCAGAGCGCGCTATCGCCGTAATCGCCGGAACTGCCAAAAATTGGGGATTGAAAACCGGAAACCTCACCGCTGATTAACACAGATGACGCTGATCGGAACAAGAACGGGCTGGGATGGCCTTGGGATGAGTGCACACAAGCCCATTGGAATCATAGTTGAGGTAGGGGAGGGGGTAGCTATCGCCGGGATCGCACGTAATCGCCGACATCGCGCGGGATCGGAAAAGCAAAACCTGACCAAGAGGAATGGAGACACGGAGACGAGCCAAGATCGACGCAGAATGCGGTGATATTCGGTAATAGTGTGCAAAGTTTTGCGTTACTGAAAGGGATACGACCAGGCTGGTTGGCTTGGAGATCCATCTATCGGCAAGAAATAAAGGGAGTTGGCGCAGACTGGCGGCGGGCTGGCGGGATTGAAACTTGGCAGCAGAAATGCCCTCATCCAAGGCATTATGAGCACTTTGGAATTTATAGCTACGCCCTCTGACTCTTTGACCACCAAGCTGGAAAACCGTACGGCCAAGATCGGCGTGATTGGCCTGGGCTACGTTGGCCTTCCGCTGGTGCTGCTTTTCAGCGAACAGGATTTCCGCGTGACCGGCTTTGACGTTGACGCAAAGAAGGTTGACATCATTAAGCGCGGCGGATCGTACATTGTGCGGATCCCGGAGACGGAAATTCAGGCGGCCAAAAGCAAAGGCTTTACGGCGACCGCGGATTATTCCCAGATTGCCAACATGGACGCCATCATCATTTGCGTGCCGACTCCGCTGGATGATCATCATGAGCCCGACTTGAGCTTTATTGAGGCGACCGCCGAAGCGATTGTTCCCTACCTGCGCGCGGGACAACTGGTTGTGCTGGAAAGCACGACCTATCCGGGCACGACGGAAGAGTTGCTGATACCGATCCTGGAGAAGAATCCGCTGGGGCTGAAAGCGGCGCGCGGCGATGAAGATGCCGCGAATACTTTTTACGTGGCGTTTTCTCCGGAACGCGAAGATCCGGGCAATGACACGGTGGCACGCTGTGACATACCGAAGGTCGTCGGGGGGCTGAACAAGAAGGCGACAGAGTTTGGGCGGCAGATGTATGGCACCATCTTTAACAAGACTGTCCCGGTTTCTACGCCGGCAGCGGCGGAGATGACCAAGCTGCTGGAAAATATCTATCGATGCGTGAACATTGCGCTGGTGAATGAACTTAAGCTGCTGAGCTTGCGCATGGGGATCGATATTTGGGAAGTAATTGCGGCAGCGTCAACCAAGCCGTTTGGCTTCCAGCCGTTTTATCCGGGGCCAGGGCTGGGCGGACACTGTATTCCGATTGATCCTTTTTATCTCTCATGGAAAGCCAAGGAGTATGACTTCCACACGCGGTTCATTGAGTTGGCTGGAGAGATCAACCTGAACATGCCGTATCACGTTGTCACGTCGACGGCGGCGGCGCTGAATACGCAACGCAAGAGCTTGAATGGAGCCAACATCCTGATTCTGGGCGTGGCTTATAAAAAGGACATTGACGATCTGCGCGAGTCTCCTTCACTGACGATTATTGAGCTGCTGCAAAAAGAAGGCGCGAAGGTCAGCTATAACGATCCGTTCTTTGAGTACGTGGGACGCGGACGCAAATACAACCTGGAAATGAAAAACACGCCGCTGGAAAATCTTGGCCAATATGACGCAGTTGTCATTGTGACTGACCATTCGTCGTACGATTACGCGCAGATTGTGGCTGAAGCAAACCTTGTGGTGGACACGCGCAACGCGACCAAAGGCATTCAAAGCGCGAAGATCGTGCGCTGCTAAAGTTTTGGGCCCTTGTAGCTTCCTCTCTTTTTGATGGGCTGGCCGTGATTAGGCCAGCCATTTTTGAGCTAAGAGCTTCGGGGGGCGCGGTGAATCGGGGCGGCTAAGGTGTAAGCCCGTATTTCTTAGAAACACAGCAGGTAAGCTTGATACCTCGGTAACCTTCTACTCTGGATTCGGTGCGGATATCATCCGTGTATGGCAACGCAGGCGCGCTTACGTTCGGTCGCAGGTGGCAAGGCTTCACCTGAAAGAGCAGTTTTTAGACGCTGGCAGCGGTACCGGCTCAACCTTCCCATCCGGCTCATTCATACGCATGATGGAACGACAAAGATAATGTCGGGCCGGGGAAATGATATGAGTGAAGGCGGCGTGCTGGTGTTTGCCGGCATGGAACTCAAGACCGGCGACGAAGTGCTGATTGAATTTACGCCTCCGTTTGCCGCCGGACCGGTTCGCGCGAGAGGTCTGGTGCGCCATCGCCGCGGCTATAACTATGGAATTGAGTTCGCGCACGACACGAAAGAAGACCAGGAGCAGACAGAAAAGTTTCGCGGACTGCTTCGCCTGGCTGCCGGCAACGCCACAGAGTAGGCTCTTAACAAATATTTCACTGCGGCGCTTCATACGCGCCAAGGTCAAATGCTTTTCCTTGCGGACGCACCACGCCATCTTTATCTGTTGCGCGGCCGTTGCTCAGCACCAATGGATTATTCGGCAGCACGGTTGTGCCTGCGTCGTGTGCCGGGCTGGTAGTGCGCAGATGAAAATCAAATTTTCCCAGATCGACGAACTGGGGATCGGCGTTTATGTTTGCAGAAGTCTGCCCCGGCCCGTTCCCTGCTCCGAACCATAGATTTTTATCACCGGTAATCTGCGCTCTGTTGCCGTCGATATAAACTTCGCCGGGCAGTTGATACACAATGTTATTGCGCAGACGCATCCTCAATCCTGCGCCGCCCCCGACGCTGAACGCACCGCGGGAACCGTCAGAGTTTCGTGAACGATTAGCGGCACAGTCGTACAAAGTGTTGTTGAAAACTTCCACCGTGCCTTTGCCCGCGGGGCCAGTGTTCGTGATCCCCGCAACATAGATACAGGAAAACGCGCCGCCGCCATCTTTAGGGTCGGCCAAGCCAACATGGTAGATCACGTTGTTATAAGCCTCCACCGGACCTTTGCTGGGATCCACGGTGGCAAAGTTGATGCCGTTACAGCTATCGCCATGAATCAGGTTGTCATGGACGTGAAGATCGACCTGGTCGTGTCCTGTCTGGTCGCGCGCGCCGCAGTTTGGCCTGCATAGCGGCGACGAATGGAACTGCACCGCGCGGCACGTCATATTGTCATGAATATGGTTCCATCCAACGTCAATGCGGTTGGAGTCGGTGCTGAAATACACGGCATGATAAAACTTTTGCGCCACTGGTCCCGCTCCGGCATTGTGCACTTCATTCCCATAAAATTTTATGCCGCTGGCCTGGCTGGCTTCCATGCATCCCACCTGGCCGTCGCCGCCGGGGCATTCAATGTCATTGCCCACAATCTTCCAGCCCGTGCCGCTCATATCAATCGCCTGCTTGCCGCCGACGATATGGAACTGCGAAATCAGCCACCAATCTTCACGCGCCGGAATGTTCGGGGTGCGGATGCCATAGTCCAGGCCGTGCGCTTTGCCAATCGTCACCCGCGCCCCCGGATACGCCACCAGCGCCTTGGGCGCGCCCACCTTGCCGGAGTTGCTGCCGCCATTGCGGTCCATGCTCAGGTACGCGGTGAAATGGTCTTCAGAAGTCTGCGCCACGCCGTCTTTTATATACGTCACATCGCCGGCGGACATCCGGTCCTTGGCTTCGACAATACTCTTCCACGGCGCGTCAACACGCCCACTGTGGCGATCACTGCCACTCACCGCGACAAAATAAATTTTTCCGAGACGCACAGTGAAGGGCAGACCGTTGCTTGAAATTTTTCCGCCACCACTATTTGTGCCGACGTTAGCCTGCCCAGTTCTGTTCGACGTGATGACGACCGATTGTCCCGCTCCTGCTCTCGCCGCCTTCTCTCGAACCGTCACCACAATATCGCCCGTTTTCGCCGCCCGTCCCAGTTGGAACGTAATCTTGGTGTCACTCCATATCGGATACTCCGCCGCCGCGCCGCCGCCGATTGTTACAGTCGAAGCCCCACGCTCCATGCCAAAGCCCTTGCCCCAGATCGTCACCCAGACGCCCAGATTCTTCTGTCCGCCAAAGTTGGGGCCACTTTCAAGATCAGAGAAAAAGATGCGCGGCGCGGTGTTCGACGGCCTTTGCGCGAAAAGAGGATGAGTCAAACCGAGAAAGACACATAAAAGTAGGCGGAGAAATTTCATGAAAGAGTATTAAATCACGCGCGAGCGGATTTGTAGGTGCTGCCTCTTCAGCTCCACTCAGCCAAGGGCGAAGAAATTGATTCCTGCTGGTGCTTTGGGCAAGCGCTCTACTTCTCTTTCAATGCAGTGCTCTTTCGATGCAAAGCGTTATTGATGCCGCAGGGCCTCCATTGGGTCCACTTTCATAGCGCGACGTGCCGGAAGGTAGCAGGCCAGCATGGCGATAGCGCCGAGCACCGCCGCGACCGACACAAAGGTCAGGGGATCGGTAGGGCGAACTCCATACAGCATAGTTCCCATCAGGCGTGTGAGCGCCAAAGCCCCGACTAAACCAATGAGGATTCCGGCCAGCGTCATGCGAGCGCCATCTTTTAGTACCATTCGCATCACGTCAAACTTTTGGGCTCCCAGGGCCATGCGCACGCCAATCTCTTTAGAGCGCTGCCCCACCATATAAGAAAGGACGCCATAGATGCCGATGCTGGCCAGCAGCAACGCCAACAGCGCAAAGACGCCGAGCAGCGTCATGGTAAACCGCTTGTTGGAAATAGAATCGGCGACGGTTTTCTCCATGTCTTCCGGGTTATGGACGATGAGCGCTGAATTGAATTCAAGCAGGCGGCTGCGGATAGCGGCCAGATTCGTGCTGCCGTGGGCCTGTTGCCGGAGAAAAATGTCGCCGCCCAGCCCTCCGCGCTGCAGGTCCTTGTCTGGATTTTGCGCCAGCGGCAGATATAGCTGCTCGTGCATCGCCGTAGGCCCATCATTATCCAGCCCCCACTGATTTACGTGGCCAACAATACCGATAATTTGCGGGTTAGGGACCTTGTCTGGATCGGCTGGATTTGTGTTGAAATTCAAGTATTGGCCAATGGGATTGCGATCAGGGAAATACTTTGCTGCCAGCGTCTCATCAATCACCACAACCGCGGGAGCTTTCTCGTTGTCTGCGGCATTGAAAAACCGGCCTCGCTTCAACGGGATCTGCATAACTTTGAGATAGTCCGGCTCAACGACATATTGCAATGCCATGGCCATATCTGTCTGGCGTGAGGGCATGGGTTTGTCCGTGAACCAGAAAAATTCTTCGTCATCACTTCCCATGGGATGAGCGCCCTGGCTGAAAGATACTGCCTCAATTCCAGGTGTTGACGCCAGCTTGTCGTGGATCTGGCGGTACGCCGCACGGATCGCATCAGGAGATTGATTTTTGTAAGACGAAGGCCCGGAGAGCGCGAAGGTCATCACGTTCTTTGGATTGAATCCTGGATCGAGCCCCCACAGATGGAAAAGAGTCCGGATCATCAGGCCGGCGCCGATTAGAAGCACCAGGGCCATTGCCATCTCCCCGATAACAAAAACGTTCTGTGCGCCGCCACGCGCGCCTGCCACTGCGCGGCCACTTTCACTCAACGTTCCGCCAACACTACCGCGGACAGCTTTCCATGCAGGAGCGAGACCAAAAATTATTCCGGCGAGAACGGATATCGCCAGGGTAAACAGCAGCACACGTGGATCGAGGCCAATATCTTCAGAGCGCGAGAGTGTGCGCGGCACAGCGGCCAGAGCTGCTGCGGTTCCAAACTTCGCTACCAGCAGGCCAAGAGCGCCGCCAATCAGCGCCAGTAGGAGGCTTTCAGTCAGCAGTTGACGTATCACCCGGTGTTGCCCTGCGCCAAGAGCAATTCGAATGGCAAACTCATTTTGCCGCGCTGTGGAGCGCGCCAGGAGAAGGTTGGCAACATTTACGCAGGAGATCAACAAGACAAATCCAACGGCGCCCAGCAAGATTAGGAGTATCGGACGCATGTCGCCCACCATTTCATCCTTTAATGAAA
>DASXJO010000289.1:0-2164 GCA_036497385.1 Candidatus Angelobacter sp.
GGTCAAAGTAGTTTTCCCAAAATGGAACACAGCACCCATTCTGAAGGGGAGTTACTCTGGTTACCAAAATGTGGTCTTTAACGGCGTTTTCTAGCCATGGTCATGATAAATTTGCTTTTTCTTAGACTGGAAAATTGCGGAAATGGCCGTCTTTTTCGATAAGCTCCCCACGATCCTTGTGTTGGCCGTTATGGTGGGCATTTTTGTGGCGCTGCGCCGCCACGTTAAATCGCCCCGGCTGCATCTATGGATCGCCGCCTGGGTGCTTATTTTTATCCATTTCTTTGTCCAGATTTTTGAACCCGCTGACGGAAACCTGACGCCGCTGACGTTCATGATTGATCTGGGCTGTCTGCAGCTTTCCGCAATGTACTTCATTGCTTCTCTTACCTCTTTTTTTGAAAATCCCCGCCTTACCTTTAGCTTGCTTACCCTGACCGGTTTGCCTGCACTGGCTTACACCGCCGGGCTTGCCTACGATTTGAATTGGCGATGGCTTTACATTTCCTCGTCCGCAATTATCTTTTACGGAGCGCCACTGTTCGTGGTGTTTCGCCGTAAAGTCGTCGCTACGTTTTATGTTTGGGCGCCAATCGTCGCTATTACGGGGACCGTAGCCATCGTGCGGGCATGGCATGGGCAGTACATATTCGGATTTCTGGCAATTCTTACTTTAGGCTTTGCCTTTCCGGGATTTCTTTTTTACCGGCGTTATCCCCGCTGGTCACCGGGCGTTGTCACCAGCGCCGGAGGTTTTCTGCTTTGGGGCGCCGTCTTTCCGCTTGGCCGAATGATGGATGTATGGGCTGCCAATCTTAAGATCAATCCTGAGCTCTGGAATACTCCTAAGTTTTTCGTCGCTTTTGGAATGATTCTGACGTTGCTGGAAGACAAATCAGAGTTCCTGCGTTCCGCCGGTCGACGCGAACAGAAACTGAACCACCAGTTGCAGAAATTTGCCGGCATCACTTCAAGACTTCTCACCGGGGTAGAGGTAAATTCAGTCTGCAATGAAATCGCCGCCGCCATCAAGGAAACCAGCACCTTTGACCGGGTTGTGATTATTCTCAGCCACGATGGCAGGAACCTTTATTGCGCCGGACACGCCGGTTATGAAGGCGATGCAAAAAATCTGATCGAGCACAAATGCAATGAGGTCTGGAAGTTCGAAGACCTGGATGAAGCTTGTACCATAGGCCAGAGACTGGGTGAGAGATCCGTAATCCTGCGGCCGGAGCAAATGGAAAAATATGGCCAGGTACCCAGCTCCACCAGCTTTAAACCTTCCGCATATTGGATGAAAGGGAACCAGGTGTTGGTGCCGCTGCGTTCTATGCGCGGCGCGCACGTGGGATGCATTGGCCTGAGCGATCCACGGGATGTCACTCGGGTAAACGCCGAGGAGCTGACCAAAATCGAATTGCTCGCCGGCGATCTCGCAGTGACTGTGGATAATACCGCTTTACATCGCCAGCTGGCCCGCGCGGAAAAGCTGGCAGCAATTGGCCAGCTTGTTGCGGGCGTTGCCCATGAATTGAACAATCCGCTGACCTCCATCGTGGGTTACACCGAACTCATCAGTGACGAGGTTCCTGCAGGTCCGGCGCGGCAGAAGCTGGACAAAATGTTGCGCGAAGCCCAGCGCATGAAGCGCATCATTGAAAACCTGCTGCGGTTTGCCCGCCAGAACAGCCTGGAAAAGAAATCGGCAAATCTTGAAATACTATTGCAGGACGTTCTGGCCTTGCGCGAGTATCATCTGCATAACAACGATATTGAGGTTGATGTCCAGATTGAGCCTGGCCTGCCTCACGTGGCGCTGGATGAAGATCAGTTCAAACAGATCCTGTTAAACCTGCTGAATAATTCCATTGACGCGCTGGAAGGGAACTCCAAAAAGCGCATACGAATTGAGGCAAGCTGTAACAATGGCCGCGTGATGCTTTGTTTTGATGACAATGGATATGGTTTTACCGATTTGAATCGCGTCTTTGATCCGTTTTACACGACCAAGCCGGTGGGCAAAGGCACGGGTTTGGGCCTGAGCATCTGTTACGGAATCGTCAAGGAACATGGCGGAGAGATCCATGCGGAAAACCTGGAACCGCATGGCGCGCGCATCGCTCTGGAACTTCCGGTGGAAGTGGCCACCTTCGCTGCCCAG
>DASXJO010000290.1:0-7355 GCA_036497385.1 Candidatus Angelobacter sp.
CATGGGGCTCATGTTCATGGCTGACACGGAAAACAGCGTGAACAACAATTACCGCGACTCGCAGAAAGCATACTTTGCCGCACGCGCAGGCGCTGAAGACGCGCGCCAGCTCCTGGTGAGGGATGCAACGCTCAACACCAACGCCATGGCCCTGAACACGGGTTCAGCGGGTTCAACGTTCCAGATGATCTACCTCAAGAATCCTACCGGCACGGAGACAATTGATCCCACTACAGCCGCCGGAAGCACGCTGGCAAACAATCCCTATCTTGATGATCAGCTTTGCTGGGAAAGATTTGCCCATCTGAATTTGACTCCAGGCGCCGGACCTTGCGGCTCAAATGGCCAGGGCGGACAATTGCTAACGGATTCAACAGCTTTTACCGCTACAACCATGACGCAGACCGCCGGCGTGAACGGATCAGACGCTCTGCCATTTAAGTGGGTCAGAATCACAGCGAAACAGAATCTCATGGGCGCTTTGGGAGCCGCTGGAACCAAAGTCGCCACCGCGCCCGCGAATGACCAGCAGGTTTGCTGGGATGGCTCACAAGAGATCGTAGTAAGCGGGACCTGCGCCGCACAATCAGTGACCGTTATGCCTGTCTGGGAAATCACCTCGCTGGCGGTTACGCCAAAGATCGGTGCCAATCCAGGATCAAGACGCATGGTGCAGATGGAAGTGGCTTTGAACCCGCCGCTCATTCCGCCGGCCCCAATATCAGTTATGGCGCCGGTGAGTTTGCAGGGAAGCTATGTTCTCAATGCCTACGACAATTGCAAATGCAGCTGCACCACCACGGGAAATGGCGCACATCAGGTGACCGCCTGTGTTCCACGCATCGGCCAACCCGCTAACGCTTGTGCCAACTCTGCACATGCAATTTACACGCAGAACACAGTTTCCACCATCGGAGGCGCCGGAACGACAACGACGAGCTTTGGTAATGATCCCACCCAGGGTACAACCACGACGTCAGGCCCGTCAGTCCAAGGCGTGAATCCCTGGCCAAACTCGCTGAATATCAACACCCTAATCCAAAAATACAGCGCTGGGGCCTCTGTCCCAAACTATACGTGCACAGGTACAGAGAACCTTTCAGCAACGCCCCCCACCTATAAGGATTGTGGCACGCAGTCCAGCCAGCAGTTCGGTACTTATCCAACCGGGCTCCCGATTGAGCCTACGATCGGAAGCTACACTCCTGTCACCGAATATATTCCCGGCAGCGTCCATTTAACTTCCGCTGCAAGCGGATCCGGCATCCTGATTGTGGATGGCGATCTTGATATCAACGGCGGATTGAACTGGTACGGACTGATCCTGGTGCGTGGCAAGGTTTCCTTTACCGGCGGCGCTGGCGCAAGCACAAACCTGTATGGCGCCATCCTGGCGGGCGATGACGTGAATGCCAGCAACCAGCCGCAGTCTGACAACTTCGGCGGCAGCATTAACTTCAGCTATGACGTGTGCGCGCTGAACAGGCTTGGCGGAACCACGCCTCCTCAATTGCTGGCGACCCACGAAATCATGTACTAAGGAGTATTTGGGAAATGAAGAAGTTGAATTGCGCGACATTCGTTTTTCTCCTGGCTGTGGGTGGCGCATGCGTCGCCCAGTCAGACCAGCCATCGCTGGGCGATCTGGCCAAGCAGCACCGCCACGAGAAAAAAGAAGTTAAGGTACTCACGAACGATGACGTAGCCAGTGTTACGCCTGACACGAAGGCGCAACCCACCAAGGCAGATACGTCGCTGGCGGCTGCATCCACGGCACCCGAGACTGCTGCAAAAGGTCCGGAGAAGGCGAAAGACGCAGCAAAGAATGAGGCCTCCGCGCCGAAAGATCCGCCTGCTGTGGCTGAGCTGAAACAGAAGCTGACTTCTTACAAAACGGAGCAGGAAGGGTGGAAGCGCACCGCCAAAAAGTATGAAGACCTTTTGGCCACTGAACCCAGTGCATTCCGGCGACAGATGTACGAAGAAGCTTTGCAGGGCGACAGACAGAACGTGGAAATTTTCCAGAACAAGATCGACCAGACAGAGGCCGATCTCTCAAAGGCAGAAAAGTCCTCGTCTTCGAGTAACTAACGGTTAGTAGCGACTTTGTATAGCCAGCCGTGCGCGGCTGGCTTTTTGCTGTCATCACGAATCGTGCAGAATTAATTACGCTACAATTCGTTCAGCATGTCTGTTGCTGAACCGAGAGATATCGCCGGAATGGACAAAGCCGTTTTTCGGCGGCTCTTGCTTGCGTGGTATGAAAAATCCCAACGTAAGCTTCCATGGCGTGGAGCAACCAATCCTTACCATATCCTTGTATCGGAGATCATGCTGCAGCAGACACGCGTGGCGGTGGTCGAGGAGCGTTACAGGAAGTTCATCGCGCAGTTTCCTTCCGCGGACAGATTGGCCCGCGCAAAAGAAGCCACAGTGCTCGCCGCATGGAGCGGCCTGGGATATTACCGCCGGGCGCGGGCGCTACATGGAGCGGCAAAAGAAGTTGTGCGGCGCGGGTCTTTTCCCCGGGCGACACCTGAGCTAATGGAATTGCCCGGAGTTGGCCGCTACACGGCGGCTGCTGTCGCCAGCATCGCTTTTGGCGAGCCCGTGGCCGTGGTGGATGGCAACGTTAAGCGTGTGATTGATCGCATAGTAAACCACAAAGCTGCGGATTCATCTCCCGTTGCGGAGAAGCAGTACTGGGAAATTGCCGGCCAGCTTCTTGACCGGCAAAGCCCTGGCGACTTCAATCAGGCAATGATGGAACTGGGAGCCTTGGTGTGTCTGCCAGCGCAGCCACTGTGCCATGCTTGTCCCGTCGCGGATATGTGCGGCGCTCGTGGGCCCACGCAAAAAGCCGAGCGTCCGGCCCGCCGGAAGGCAGAGGTCCATTATACGCTCGCACGCCGAGATGGCAGCGTGCTATTACGCCAGCGGAACCAGCAAAGCTCACTGATGCCCGGGATGTGGGAACTGCCCGAATGTAAAAGGGTGAATGAGAACAAATTTCCCTTGCTGAAGCTGCGCCACTCCATCACCACCACCGATTACACTGTTTTTGTGCACGCCGGCAATAGTAAAAAACGGCCGTCTGAGCAGTGGGTTCCTTTGCGCTCCGTTTATCGCCTGCCGCTCACTGGGCTAACGCGCAAAATCATTCGAGGATTGGACGATGCATAAGCCATTTGCAGCGCTCTTGATGACTTTGGCAATATTCGTCACGCCATTATTCATCACCCAAGGACGCGCGGTCTCTACTTTGGCCGCAGAGGCAAAGCCCACTCAGACAAACTCTTCCGCTTCTGATTGTTCTGCCCAGGCAAGATCTCTTCCTCCGGGCACGCGAGTTTATATAGCGCTTCGCAATGGGAAAGATGGTTCTGGGACTTCAATGACAGATGCGAGGGACGGTAGCACTGTGACTGCTTTTGATACAATCTTGCGCTGCTACAGTGAGGGCTGTACGGACCCGCAGAACCCCAAAAAGTCGGTGGCGAAAACAGAAAACCTGACCGTCTGTCTTGGGCCGGGAACGTTCTCAACGCTGGGAGCTTACGATTATCTCATCGCCATTCCGCACAAGAACCCGGCCGGTTTCACCATTGGCAAAGGATGGAAGATCCATGGCGCGGGAAAGGACAAGACCGTGGTCAGATTGAGCGACTACCTGCCGATCACGGACCCCGCAAATCTTCAGCATATGCCGGTGAATAGCGGCATTGGACTTGTCTTTGGCACCAATTCAGACAGCGCCTCGGGAATTGAGATTTCAGATCTGACGATTGATGGAAACTATCCGGAGTTGAAATCGCGCGCGCGGCAAAACGGAGTGACGGCGCTTACCCTGGAAGTGATTCATCTTCGCTCAGATATGGGTGGCCACCGGATTCATGACGTGAATGTAGTGAATGCCGCAGCCGAAATTGGCGCGATCAATCCGCGCTGGGAGGCGTTTCCAATTTGGATCCTTTCGGTGGACCGTTCCAAGCCCGGCCAGGACCGCGACAATATCATTGAAAATGTCAGCGTGAAACAGTCCGTCTGCCTCGTCTGCACCTTTATTTGTGTGGCGAACGCTACCGCGGATGTGAGGAACAATGTGGTTGAAGGCGTCCAGATTGGATACGGCGGCTGGGACCTGGCAGGCGGCTCATTTCACGACAACACGGCAATCAACACCGACTACGGCTTCAACATCGATAGCCTGGTGAACAACGGCGTTACCATTGAACGCAACAAGATTATTCATCCGCGAAGGTACGGCTTTGTGTTGGGCGGTACGGGAACTTTTGCCAACTTTAAGTTTCTGGATAATACCGTGCAGATCGATAAATCCAGAGTGATCGGATTTGTTTTCCACGGTAGCGTCACAGGCGCAGTCATCGTGGAAAATAAAGTGCTGGCGGACACTTCTTCCGGGGCGAACGCTACCGCGTTCAAGAGTTACCCTGCAACCCGCCAATCGGGTCCGAATCACAACAACATTTATCAATCCAACCAGATCGCGTCCGGAATGTCACTGGTATTCCAGGGGGCATCGCAAAAATCGCAGAACTGCTTCTTCGATAATCGAGACGAACGTGGCAACTCACGCAAGGACCTGCCTGATAATCACAGTGGCCCATGCGTCGCCGATCCGAGGAATGCCGCCTCACACTGAGTTCAGACACGAGGATTTTCACGAACCCCCACAACTTATCTACAATAGAGCTTTAGCTGGAGGGGACCCAATGCCCGCACTGGAAGCCGGAGTTCAGGCGCCGGAAATTGAACTGCAATATTTAGATGGCCGCAAATTTTCACTCAAGGAAGAACGCAAGAAGGGCCCGGTAGTAGCGGTATTCTTCAAGGTGAGCTGCCCGGTATGTCAGATGGCCTTGCCGTATCTTGACCGCATTTATAAGGCTTATAGCAAAAGTGGCGCATTTACCTTTGTGGGCGTTTCGCAGGACAACTCGGCAGACACGCAGACATTCAACCGGCAATACAACATCAGCTTTCCGGTATTGCTGGATCCCGTGGGGAAATATCCGGTCTCAAACGCCTACAAGCTGACGAATGTTCCTACGACTTTCCTGATTTCGTCCGAAGGCGAGATTGATTTCGCCACGGTGAGCTGGTCAAAGGCGGACGTAGAACAACTCAATCGTCGTCTGGCTTCACTGAGTGGCGTGGCGGCTGCGCAGATTTTTCAGCCGGGAGAAAACGTTTCAGAATTCAAGCCTGGTTGAGAAGCAAAAAACTAATCCGCGGTCGCGGATAAACAGCAGTCAGCAACCAGCAGTCGGTATTCAGCCACAAAAAGAGGAATCATGAAAAGAGTTGGCACATTCTTGTCTATCGTCTTTGTTTGTATATCCGCGGCATCCGCTCAAACCGTCTTGCCGCCCGCCGCGCAGAAAGCCATAAGTGCCATTGACGCCGAGAAGATCCGCGCTACTGTGAAGTATCTTTCTGCCGATGCTTTGCAGGGCCGCGGAACCGGACAGAAGGGCGGCGATATGGCGGCTGACTGGATTGCCGCACAATTCAAGAGCTACGGTTTGGCGCCTGCCGGGGACAATGGAACATATTTCCAAAAGATCGATTTTTTTGGCGTGACGACAGATCCCAAGCAGACCAAGTTCTCTTTCGTGCCAAAGTCCGGGCCGGAGATGGCGCTGAAATTTGCCGATGATTACGTTGCGAACGATCAGACACACGCGCAAAAATCTGAGATCGATGCCCCGCTGGTTTTTGTGGGTTACGGAATCAACGCTCCAGAATACAACTGGGATGATTACAAGGGCGTGGACGTGAAGGGCAAGATGCTGCTCATGCTGGTGAATGAGCCGCCGTCAGACGATCCAAATTTCTTCAAAGGCCGCGCGCTTACCTATTACGGCCGCTGGACTTACAAGTATGAAGAAGCCGCGCGGCGCGGAGCCGTGGGCGTGGTGCTGATCCACAAAACAGATATGGCCAGTTACGGCTGGGAGGTAGTGCGCAATTCCTGGGGAGGCGAGACATCGCTTCTTAAGGATGATACGGATCCCAAGCTGAAGTCGGCGGGATGGATTCAACTGGAAGTGGCGCGCAAGCTGGCGACTGCCGCCGGCATGGACCTGGACAAAATGCTGCATGACGCAACCACCCGCAGCTTTAAGCCGGTGGAAATGCCGGTGCGTGTGAAAGAAACTATCGTAAGCACGGTGCGCAGCTTTACTTCCAGAAATGTACTGGCGCAGGTAAAGGGTTCCGACCCCAAGACCGCACAGCAGGCGATCCTGTACACGGCGCATTATGACCATTTAGGCATCCATCCTGACGAGCCGGGCGACAACATTTACAACGGCGCAGCAGACAACGCGACGGGCTGCGGAATTCTGCTGGAACTGGGGCGCGTGTTGGCCGCAGCCTCAGAGAAGCCCAAACGGACGTTTATTTTTGCCGCAGTCACTGCGGAAGAGCAGGGCTTACTAGGATCAAAGTATCTGGGAGAGCATCCGCCCATTCCAGCCAGGAATATTTCACTCGACCTGAACTATGACGACATCCAGCCTCTGGGCGAGCCGCAGCAGCTTGTAGTTTCTGGAGCTGAGCGCACAACTTTGTATCCCTTGGTCGAGACAGTGGCTAAAGACTTTGGCATGTCCATCCAGCCGGACGATCATCCGGAAGCGGGCCATTATTACCGGTCAGACCACTTCAGTCTTGCGCGGGTGGGCGTCCCGGCCTTTAGCGTGAATGAAGGCGCTCTTTTCAAAGGGCATGATCTTGCCTGGGGTGAGGAAAAAGAGCGGGACTATGTGGCCCATCGCTATCATCAGCCTTCTGACCAATATCGACCAGACATGGACTTTACCGCTGACGCAAAATTTGCGAAGTTTGGGCTGGTGCTGGGATGGGAAGCGGCAAATCAGCCTGCTTTGGCCGGCTGGCAGCAGGGCGATGAATTTGAGAAAGTCAGAAAGATGGGGCAGTAAGAACAAGGACGTCACGGGCAAGACTTTGGCTCGGCTTGATGGTGCCCATAGTAACGTAACGGAAGCCGCACAGCTGGGGTACAATCCACGCATTCCCCCAACGTACGCCCGGCCGAAATGTCGTTTTCGTTCCTTCAACGCGGTAGTTTGCCTGATTACGCCCGTCAGCTCGTAGTGACCAGCGATGAACCCTCGCTCGTTCTGGAAGGCCTGGTTACGGGAATTGATAATCTCCGGCATGACGTTTACCTGAGTTCCAAATTCACTGAGGCTGCACGCCAGCACATTTTCAAACTCGTGGCCAAACACGGAAACGTGGAAGACATGGTCGCGGACGACCGGCCAACCGGCCGCCAAGCCATGCGCCCCAACGGCCACTCGAACCGG
>DASXJO010000291.1:0-4425 GCA_036497385.1 Candidatus Angelobacter sp.
GGCCTTCAGTCGCGCCTCTGCCATTGCCTGGGCCATTACATCCTGTGTGCGCTGCCAGATTTCTTCCGCATCGTGCTCCACCCATCCCGCCTGCGGATAGATTTGCCTGTGCTCTTTCTGCGCGCAGGCCACGACTTTCCCAGCTGCGTCGAACACAATAAAGCGCGTGCTCGTTGTCCCTTGATCAATGGCGCCGATGTATCGGGTCACTCCCCACCCCCCTTTATGGACGCTTTTGCTGAAACGAAGGCACTTGCGCCATTTGATAAGCTTTCGAAAGGCTGTCAACAGCTTGTCGAAAGCCTATCGACTGAACTGTCGACAGCCTGTCTCGATCCTTTTTATCCGCCCAGCCGATTCCCGTTTTTTACTCTTAAGCAATATCGATTTGCGGGCTAATGCTGATCGTTGAGTTGTTTGGATAAAGACCATCAAAGATTGGCCTCGGCTGGCTCGAGCAATTACTCCGCCGCATAGACCATTGTATCGTTTTCTATTCGCCTGCGCCAGCCGGCGCAATGCCGGACCATGAATGCTTTCTTTCTGCATCGCTGCCCTGCGCGCATCATCTATTCCGGTACACTTTTATGCCACAGGAGAACCATGTCCAACAAACCGCAGTCTTACGCCAGCCACGCCAAGCTCGATCCGGCTTTTCATTTTTTCGTTTTGCCCGTCCTGCTGATCAATATTTTCATCGTCGGTTATCTTCTGTTTCGCCATCCCGGCATCGGCGGAGCATGGCTGCTGCTGGTCTCGCTGGCATTGTTCATCCTCGCCGGACGGCTGCGCAGTTGGGCCACACAACTTCAGGACCGTGTCATTCGCACGGAAGAACGTATTCGCCTGGCCGCTATCCTGCCGGAGCCTTTGCGCCTGCGTATCCCAGAATTATCGGATTCCCAGATCGTCGGATTGCGCTTTGCCTCGGACGCGGAACTTCCCGCTCTTTTCCAGCGCGCGCTCGATGAAAAGCTCAGCCGCTCCGACATCAAGAAAGCGATCAGCAACTGGCGGCCGGATTATTCACGCGTGTGAACCGCGGAACAGCTATAATCCCTGCCGTTTAGAAGCCGTCCGGCCCCCTGATCTTCGCTGTCCTGGAGGTTCCATGTTCGCTCGCGTGTTGTGTGCTCTCCTCCTGGTTGCGCCGTGCACTTTTGCTCAATCCGCCGGCAACGACCAACCCGCCGCTGATCAGCTCAAGATGGTGGTCATCCTCACCCGCCACGGCGTGCGCTCTCCACTCAGCGTGCGTACCGTTCAAGATCCCTGGCCGGAAAACCAGCAGGATTGGAGCGTCGACTATCCGGGCGATCTTACGCCCGCCGGTGAGGAGCTGGTCCGGCTCATGGGGGCTTACTATCACGAATACTACTCCCACCGCGGTCTGCTTCCACGCAACTGTCCCGCCAAGGAGGTATCCATCTGGGCCGACAACGAAGAGCGTACCGTGCAAACCGGCCGGGAACTGGCGCAAGGTTTGGCTGGGCGCTCGTCCGGCTGCAATATTTCTGTGAACTTCCGGCGGCCCTATTCGCCCTGTACTCTATCGGAGGACAAAAACTCCTGCCAGCGGCCGTCGAGTAATGACCAGCTGTTTCATCCCCTTTCCAGTTCGGATGATGCCGCCGGGCTGCAGGCGATCGCAGACGATATCAACAGCCGCTATTCGGATTTGCTGAAGCAATACCGCAAGCCATTCGCTGACTTGAAAGCTACACTCTGCCCCGCCAAAGGGGATTGCCTGCCCTTGGATTGCCCATCCCAACCCCAGGCCCAGTGCGCCTATTATTCATCTAAAGATAAAAAACTCCATTGGGATGGACCATTCAACGTAGGTTCGACTGCTTCAGAGATTTTTCTGCTTGAGTATGCCAATGGCCTGCCATGTGCCAAGGTCGGATGGGGACGCGTAACTTTCAATACCCCGAATAAGGATTTAAATTGCTCCAGCACAGGCCAGCTTTTCCGGCAAATGCAGGAAATTCACACTGCCTATTTCCAGGAGACGCAACGGGCGCTGTATATCGCCGCCATCCAGAGTATCCCTCTGGTGGTGAAAATCGCCGACAAACTTGATAAGGCCATGCAGCCGAAACCGCCGGCGGAGAGGCTGGTTATCTTTTCCGGCCATGACACTAACATCGCCAATGTTGCTGCCCTGCTCGGTCTTTCCTGGAAGCTCCCGGACCTGCCAGATAATGACACGCCGCCGGCGGGAGCGCTGGTTTTTGAGTTGTACAAAGATTCGCAGACGGACACGTACTGGCTGCAGGCGCGCTACGTCTACCAGTTGCTCGAACAGCTCCGCACCAAGGCCGTCTTGACGCTCGATCAACCGCCGAAGTGGATTGAACTGACTTTCCCCGGCTGCGAGAGCAAGTGTAGGTATGATGTATTCAAGAATAGCGTGGTCCAGCCCGCCCTCCATAAGCAATTCAGCCCGCCACGACCTCAGGCGAAATAGCGGAGCGATACCGCCCGGCGTCATATACAATTTGCCGTTCTTCATTCTTCTCCTGGAGTTCTTTCATGAGACGTGCGCTCTCCGCCATGTTGCTCTGCCTCATCGCCCTTCTTCCTCTTTCTGCCGCCAGTCCTGATGACGACGCGCTCTTCGGCTTTACCGCTGGCACGTCGCATACTGAGCGTGATTGGGAAAACAAATTCCGCGCCATTCCCGATCCCAAGAATCTTCGCGACTACATGCAGCGGCTCAGCGCGCGCCCTCATCACGTGGGCTCGCCCTATGACAAGCAGAATGCGGAATGGATACTCTCGCAATTCAAATCCTGGGGACTGGACGCGCAGATTGAGCAGTTCGACGTGCTCTTTCCCACTCCCAAAGAACGCCTGCTGGAGTTGACCGAGCCGACACGCTACACCGCCAAGTTGCAGGAGCCGCCCGTAGCTGGCGATCCCACGTCGAACCAGCAGAGTGAGCAACTGCCCACCTACAACGCTTATTCCATTGATGGCGACGTGACCGGCAAGCTCGTCTACGTCAATTATGGCCTTCAACGAGATTATGAAGAGCTAGACCGGCTTGGGGTTTCGGTAAAAGGCGCGATTGTGATTGCGCGTTATGGCAACTCATGGCGTGGCATTAAGCCAAAAATCGCGGCGGAACACGGTGCAATCGGCTGCATCATTTATTCTGATCCGCGCGACGACGGCTACTTCGTGGACGATGTTTTTCCCAATGGTCCCATGCGCAATGAAAATGGTGTGCAGCGCGGCAGCGTCATGGACATGCCCATCTATCCCGGCGATCCCACCACCCCCGGCGTGGGCTCCAAGGGCGACGTAAAGCGCCTACCCCTCAAAGACATTCCCACACTCACCAAAATTCCTACGCTCCCGATTTCTTATGGCGACGCCAAGCCGCTTCTCGCCGCGTTGAAAGGCCCTGTGGCGCCGGAAAGTTTTCGCGGTGCGCTTCCGCTCACGTATCACGTTGGCCCCGGTCCGGCGAAAGTCCACCTGAAAGTGGCTTTCAACTGGGACATCAAGCCGGTGTATGACGTAGTCTTCAAAATTCCAGGCTCGGAATCACCGGATCAGTGGATCGTGCGCGGCAATCATCACGATGGTTGGGTGAACGGCGCGGAAGATCCCATCTCCGGCCAGATCGCGTTGCTGGAAGAAGCACGCGCCCTGGGCGAACTGCTCAAGCAGGGTTGGAAGCCCAAACGCACCATCGTCTATTGCGCGTGGGATGGGGAAGAGCCCATGCTGCTGGGCTCCACGGAGTGGGCAGAGTACCACGGCGACGAACTCAAGCAGCACGCCGCTCTTTACATCAATACGGATGGCAATGGCCGCGGGTTTCTTGGCGTGGAAGGCTCGCACTCGCTGGAGAAATTCGTGAACACCGTATCGCGTGACATTACCGATCCCGAAAAGAATATTTCCGTGTGGAAGCGCGACCAGGCTGCTCGTCTCACGCAAGGCCCTCCGGAGGACCGCAAAGATGCGCGCACCCGCCCCGATCTACGCATCGGCGCGCTCGGCTCCGGCAGCGATTACACAACGTTTATTGACCACCTCGGCGTCGCTTCGCTCAACGTAGCCTTTGGCGGCGAGGACGATGGCGGAATTTATCACTCCATCTACGACGATTTTTACTGGTTCACCCATTTTTCTGATAAGGACTTTATTTACGGACGCGCACTTTCACAGACCATTGGCACAATGGTCCTGCGCTTTGCCGATGCGGATGTGCTGCCTTATGACTTCGCCGATTTCGCCGACACCATCCACAAATACAATGACGAGTTGAAGAAGCTGCTCAAGGACAAGCAGGAACAAGTTCATGATCGCAACCAGGACATCGATGCTGGCGTTTACAGCGCCGTTTCCGATCCGCGCCGGCCAACCATCGCTCCGCCGAAAGAAGAAGTTCCGCCGTTCCTGAATTTT
>DASXJO010000292.1:0-13261 GCA_036497385.1 Candidatus Angelobacter sp.
CGCCATCACTCCGATCCGATCCAGTTCCTTCGCGCTCATTGCCTCTCGCCCCAATCTTGGCCTCCTTGCGGAGCCCTAGACTAGGGGACATTTTTATCGAGGACAAAAGGGGACATTATCGCAGTGGTACGACATGAAAAAACTGGGGAGGGATAGAAATTCCGATGCATGAAACAAAAAACCGGCACGATAATATTGATAAGGTCGCCTATCGCGGCACAACCGTAGTCACCTTTACCGGCTGGCGTTCTGTCTTTCCGCGCGACGTAGCACTGGGATCTAAGATCGTGATCACCAGCTCTCCCGCTTGTTCCTTCTCGCTACCTGGGCTACTTTCTTATAGCGACTTCAGGAACTCAACCAGCTCTTTCTTTTCCTGCTCTGTGAGTCCCAGCTTTGAATGCTGGTCATAGTGCGCGATAACTTCGTCCAGCGATGCGAACCGCCCATCATGATAAAAACCGCCTTTTTGGTGGCTCCAAAGCCCACGCAGAGGTGTTGTCCGGTACTTTTTGGTTGGCGACCTGGAAGACTGAAAATCATCGATGCCGATCTCTTCCGGTGTGTGGAGACTCGATCCTGGTTCGGTATAGAGAGGTGGTACGTGGCAGCTGGCGCAGTTGGCTTTGCCGGCGAAGAGAGCTTTGCCGAGTTCAGCCTGGGCTTTGTCGTAGCTGCCCTCTGGCGCTTTAGGTGCTGGAATCGCCAGTTGATAAAACTGCAGGGCCGCCAGTTTTGCGGTAATTTGATCGTCGGCGTTTCTCACCTGGTTGTAATGGGCCTTGGCCCCTACCGGGAATTGTGCCTCGGTGATCAGCGGCTCGGAAAACGCGCCCTTGCCATGCATCTGCGTATTGGCCACAAAAGCGTTCCAGTAAGTCACTGACCCCCATCCGGTATAAGTCCCGTCATTCACGCCGGCCATTCCAAAGGCGGGAGGCAGCAATGTTGCGCCTGATTTTCCGTCAGGCCTGAAGGCTTTGCCGTCCTGGTCCAGTTCGGCGTCATATTTTCCTGGTCCCCAGCTGGCCAGAACTTTCTTGACAGTAGGTACGTCAACGCCTAGCAGGTCTGCCACTGGCTGCAGGTTGGGAGATAAAGACACAATTGCGCCTACGTTGAGGTCGCGATTCGGCCAGCCGTCAAGCCGGTGACCGATCCCTGGGGCAAATGAGTTGTCCACCGTCGAGTGGCAAAAAGCGCACTGGATCCCCATGGATTCCAGCTTTCCCGTCTTATCAAAGAAACCGGTCACTCCAATCACTGAGTTGAGCTTAAGCAGCGCCAGCGTCGTTGCCGGGTCGTCAAGATTTACCTTGCCGGCTTTGATCTGTTCCACCAGACTGGCCGGCAGCGCGTCCGCATCCACCTTCAATCCTACTGAAAGCGCTGTTTTTGGGCTCACGCCCGGGCCTATTCCGCCCAATTTTTCTCCGGCAATCGCCTGCTGCAAGTGCAGAGCGCCTCCCCAAAAAGCCTGGTCGCCAAAAGTGTCATAGCGGAAGGTCTGCCTGCCCTGGTCAAGCATCTGCTGCATGTTCGTGTTGATCAGTTGATCATTCGCCGATGCTGCGGGAGCAGCGGTCTTTGCAGCTCCTGTGGAGGAAAGTTTCTTTGCTTTACTCCCCGACGCCCAGCCTGCGATCAACATCAACATCAAGCAGATTACAGCCGCCGTGAAATACCGTTGTGCATGATTCATAGAGCCACCAATCTTTTGTCGCGCAAATTTAAGACGCCGGGAAAAATCGGTCGGTGTGTTGACCGCATGTGTCACAAACAAGACAAGGACTGCCAAAATCGCTGAACGGTAAAGCTGAGCTAAACTTTTGCCGATGCCCTTCTCGCTAAGCTAACGCCCGGCGCTGCCCGGGCTCCCGGGGCGAAGTAACCGCAATAGAAAAATCGATGATGTATCTCACCGTGTTGGGGCAGAACAGGCAGGGTGTTTCCTGGATTTTCTGCAGGTCTTCAGTCATAACGCTCAACGGAAATGACCGCAGGCAGTCAGTGCAAGTCAGCACCACAAAAGGGATGCCGTGCGAATCTTTGCCGTTCCGGGGTATCCACACCGGGGCCGATTCTCTCTTGTGGTCCACCGCGTGCGCTGGCGGACGTCTGAATCAGCTCGGCCACCGTGCGCAAGAGCATTTCTGGAGTGCCAGGTCCCTTGGGATAGAAAGCATCTGCAATTACGCCGCCGGGCACAGCCTCTCCCGATTGATACGCGCCGCTCATGGCGATCACTAAAATCTGAGGAAACCGGCGGCGCACCACAGACAGTAATTCAAAGCCTGACATCTGTGGCATATTCAGGTCAGAAAGCACAATCGCCGGAAGCTTTCGCTTCAACTGCAACAGAGCGTCAAACCCGTTGATGGCGGTAACTGTCTCGTAACCCGACGCCTGCAACACCAGCGCCAGGCTGTCACGAATAGACTCATCATCGTCTACCACCATAATTTGAAGCTTTGCTGCCGTCGTCATCGCCGCCCTCCTTAAATTTCCTGGCATGGGAAAAGGGGTTCGATGGGGGGAATTCTTGCATTCAGCAGCTTGCCGTGTCTGCCTCAAATGAGACACGACCCTTCGTACATGTGCAATTGTGAACAGCATTAAGTGATCGATACACACACTTCGCAGCTGAGCTACGCCATTGCCGCGGCAAGCCGCTGGAAGCGGCAGGGGTGTGCGTTTGTGAACAAGGCAGTGTGCCTGAAATAGGTATGCAAAGCCTTGATAAGAGCACGCAGCTTCCACTTGTGCTGAGAGGGAATACTCACGTGTCTCGGTTGTGTGTGCTTGCTCTCTACAACTTGAGAGCTGCTGCTCTCATGGGCCACAGCCATGCTCTTACCACTATGAGCTCTCAATGGCATGTAGCCAGCGAGTTCAAGGCTCTGTAATGTTCAAGGAAAAGTATGTCAATCCGGCAGTTCCCCAAGGTTTCCACCGCCATTCTGTTGGCGGCGCTTCTTATTGGCTGTAACGGCCTCTCCAATTCACCTTCCTCACCTTCCCCATCACCCCTTTCAGCGGCACCCACGGTTTTGCTGGTAGTTCCTCAAACCAATGGTGTCGGCACCAACCGGGCTGTTGCTGTAGTCTTCAGCACGCCCATGGATCCAGCCAGCATTAACACTGGCAGCTTTATGATTGCCGGTGTATCCGGCGCCGTCACTTACGATGCCGTGAACAAGATTGCTGCCTTCAAACCTGCCGCGGACCTGGCCGCCGGCGTAATGTTCAACGCCACTATTACAACTTCAGCTCGTGACGTAAGTGGAACTCCGCTGGCCGCGCCATTCAATTTCTCCTTTACGACTCGCGCGACCAAAGACACGTCTCCACCGGAGATTTTCGCCATCAACGTGGCGGCGGGCGCAACATGCGTACCGCAGGACCAGAAAATCAGCGTCACTTTCGATGAGCAAATGGATTCGCTCACCATCAATCCCAGCACATTCTTCATTACAGGCGTGGCCGGGTCAGTCACCTATAACGTTCTCAGCCAGACGGCCACGTTCACGCCTTCAGCCGCGCTTGCGGCAAACACAACTTTCACCATCAACGTGACAACCGGCGCCAAAGACCTTGGCGGAGTGCCGCTGGCCGCTCCATTTCAACAGAATTTCACTACCGGTCCATGCAAGCCCGGCGGAGTCGCGCCGGTAGCGCTTTGTCCTTTCATCGGAAATCTCTCCGTGCTGGCTGGTTCCACTGTCACCAACACAGGTTCCACCGTAATCTCCGGCGATGTTGGAGTCAGTCCGGGAACGGCAGTCACAGGATTTCCGCCGGCGCTGGCAAGCGGGGCAATTCATAAAGCCGATGGCGTAGCGGCACAGGCCCAGGCTGCTCTTACAGCGGGCTACATTGACGCCGCGGGACGTGCTGGCGGCGCCTCAGTGTCCGGTGACTTGGTGGGGAAGACATTCACCTCCGGCGTCTACAAATCAACGTCGTCGCTGGCTCTCACTGGTGACGTCACACTTGATGCCCAGGGCGATCCTTCTGCGGTCTTTATCTTCCAGATCTCATCCACCCTTATTACAGGAAGCGGCAGCCACGTTGTTCTGGCCAATGGGGCCAGCGCTTGCAATGTCTTCTGGCAGGTGGGCAGCTCAGCTACGTTGGGAACGAACTCCGTGTTCAAGGGAAACATCCTGGCGCTCACATCCATCGCTATAACTACCGGCGTGAATCTGCAAGGCAGGGCGCTGGCGCGGAATGGCGCAGTGACATTGGATAGCGATGTCATCACCGGCTGTACTTGTCCCTGAGTTGCCCGAACGCGACAGGGCGCTAGAAAATTGGGGCCGATGCGCTATTCACATCGGCCCCGAGTTTTTGTAACAGGAGAGCAGGTCCCAGAAGTTAATCGTGCAGAATCACATTGAGCAATGAACTATGGATGGTCAATTTGCCGTTGTACTGAATAAATCCCATCTGCCGGAAGCGGTTCATGAAGAAGTTCACCCGGGAGCGCGTGGTTCCAATCATCTCCGCCAGCACTACCTGGCTGATCTTGGGGATCACGGTCTCCGGCGGGGCGCCGTCCTTGCCGAACTGGGCGAGCAACAGCAGTGCGCGCGCCAGGCGTTTTTCGCTGGAGTTAAAAAGCTGGTCTACCAGGTCTTCCTGCGTGCGGGCGTTGCGGGCCAAAAGATACGCCACAAAAACCTCTGAGAATGCCTGCTCTTCATGGAGCACCCGGATCATCTCATCGCGTTCAATGCGGAGTATTGTGGAATCGGCCAGCGCGGTGGCTGAAGTTATGCGATGCACACTTGGCGAAGCTATGCATTCTTCACCCAGAAAATTACCTGCGCCCAATATGGCGACTGTCGCTTCTTTGCCGCCCTTGGAGATCACGCTGACCCTGACCCTGCCTTGCTGGACGTAAAAGATTGCTGTGGCTACTTCACCCTGGGCGAAAACAGGCTCCCCTTTCCGCAATTCGACAATGGTTCGGCCCGCGCCTGCTTTGGCCAAAAACTCCATAGGCGCAAAACTTCCATTTGATAGTTTTGGTGATGCTTCTTGTCTTGCCGGGCGGCGCTTTGCCGCCCTTGTTGCTTTCGCTGCCAGAGCCAGGATGGTTTTGGGAGCAAGAGGAGCTTTGTTCTGTCGGGATTTAATAGGAGATTGCACTAGCTTAAGGCTACTCCTATCCCGAGTGCAAATGTGTGCAATAGCGGACACTTTGCACCGAATTATGTGTTTTATCGGACAAATGGCCAAGAGTTATGTGTTTTATCGGACAGAAAGCCAAAAGAAAGGATTACGCATACCCAGGTGCAAGCTGATCGATATTCTGAGTGCGCTGTTCAATTTGGAACAGACATCCAGAGCTGCTGGATTCATACTGGCCCTTAATATCCAAGGCAGGCCCCAATGCTTAAACCATCAAGGCATCAGATATTGGTAGTAGATGATGAGGCTTCAATCAGAACAACGCTCACGATGCTGCTGGAAGCATCGGGATACCAGGTCACCACGGCTGCCAACGGCTTTGAAGCTTTAACGCTGCTGCAAAGCGGGCTCCCTGCCGTGCTGCTCTCTGACTTGAATATGCCGGAGATGTCGGGCTTTGAGCTGCTTTCCCAGGTGCGGCAGAAATTCCCAGAGTTACGCGTGGTTGCGATGAGCGGCGCTTATGAAACCGCGGATGCGGTTCCCGGTGGCGCAATTTCAGACGCCTTCTACGCTAAGGGGCACGGCAATCCTGGAGTCCTTCTCCGGATCCTCTCTGAGATGACCAGCGCACCCGTCGAGCACGCGCTCAACAATCCCCGGAAAACCGCTCCCGTCTGGATACCTAGAAATGGTAAAGGGGCTGCCGGCATCTCGTCGGTAATGGTCACGTGTCCAGGTTGCCTGAAGTCATTTCCGCTGGATGTTAAGAAGGAATACGTGGAGCAGGTGCAGGAAACCACCTGCCTCTTTTGTGCCGATACAGTCCGGTACATGATTGATTTTTCGCTAATCTCGCCGCCTGATCTTGCCAGGCAGGCACACTATCGCCAGACAAAAGCAGCCTCCAGCGGCGCATAGCCGGAGGCGCTGGCCGGAACTCTCGCAATCCAATCGATCGCTGCTCACAATTGCACATGGCCTAAGGGGCACGTCTTGTTTGGGATAGACATGCCACGCCGCCAAATGTGAGAATCCGCGCAATGCTCCTGAAAGATTTGCGCTCGACTAGCGAGGTTCCCCATGTTACATCCTTCAAGACATCAGGTCTTGATCGTGGAAGATGACGCTTCAGTGAGGACCACCCTCACAATGCTGCTACAGGCATCAGGCTATGAAGTAAGTACGGCTGTGAATGGTGTTGAAGCTCTGGAGCTGTTGAAAAAAGGCCTTCCGGCTGTGCTGGTCTCTGACCTGACCATGCCGGGAATTTCAGGCTTGGAATTGCTTTCCGCCGTGCGGGAGCAGTTCCCGAAGCTGCCCCTTGTCGCGATGAGCGGGAGCTATGAAACCCGTGACGACGTTGCCGGTGGCATGATTGCTGACGCCTTTTACGCCAAGGGTCATGGCCATCCCGGAATACTTCTGCGCATACTTGCTGAAATGATCAGCGTGCCTGCAGAGTGCGCAGAGGAAGAGCCCGGACAAGGCGAACCACTTATCACCTAGAAACCGCTTCCATGCGCAGCGGGTGACGGCAGATCATGCCTAATCTTCTGGCAGCGGAACGGCAGCGGCAAACGCCATGGGACGGGGGCTTTCACCCTTGTGATTTTCTTCCACATGCGACTTGAATTCCGCGTCGACCTTATCATTTCTTTGCTTGGTCGTGAGTTTGCCCCGAGCGGAGAAGCCCTGGCTGCAATCGGAACATCGCCATGCGACGGGATTCCCATTGATCTTTTCGGTAACAATCAATTGCGGCATATGTTTAGCATCTCACAAACCGGCTTTTAAGGCTGTGCAATAGAGCACTGTGCGCCGCCGCCCCACTTCACACACGCCCCACTTCACGCAATAGATAAAGCTATGAATCTTAATTTTCCCTAAATGTCTGCTGTCGGACAGACATGGGTTGGCCCCTATCCTAGGCTGAAGGTAAGCTGAAGCTCACATGCCATACACCGTCGTCCTCATGGTCGGCCAGGATCGGGTATTAACGGAAACCCGCAGCCAGGTTCTGCGGACGGCCGGGTATACCGTGGTACCGGCATTTACCTTGCGCCAGGCGATGGATGAATTTGTGCGAGGAGATTTCGACCTTGTTCTGGTTTGCCATTCCATTCCCCAGGATGCCCGGGAACGGCTGGTGGACGCGCTCCGCAAGCACACGTCGCGTACTCCCATTATTTCTGTGGCATCGTTTGACGGTCAGTTGGATGGCTTTGCCGACGGCACAATTAAGAATGATCCCGGTTTGCTGGTCGCCGGCCTGCGCAATATTTTGCATCAGGGCCCAGACCATTCAGCCAGAGCGCTGAAGCGTATTGCTTAATAAATCCGGCAATCCAGCGCGGTAACTTCAGATTCGCTCTTTTAGATTCTCTAGCATTTGGGTTCTCGAATGACGACTAAAAAATCCAAGGGCACACCGGACAAAAAGCGCGTTGAAGACGAGCTTTGGATAGCGCCGCGCTATTCGCTAAAGGGCGCGCAAGGGGAACGCGCCTGGGAAAACCGTCCGGGTGGGCCGCCGAACAGCCAAAGAATGCTGGAAATGGCCGATATTGCGCTGGGCCTTAAGAAGCCTGCCCCCAAAAAGAAGCCTCAAGGCACCACACATCAGCTTATCAAGAAAGAGCCTTATCTCATTTCAGTTAGAGGCCTGCCAAAGCCCCGTTCCTAGGCAATTCTTTCCCCGCATTCCTTCCAGACCCGTTGGTCGCAAATCTTGATTAGAAAACTCTAAGAATTCTGCTATTATCCCTGCACAAAAAAGGGGCCCACCATCGCGCCTTAGCGGAGCGGACGGTGGGCGGCTACGAGTAAATCTCCTTCTACCTGTCTGCCTACGATTGATGGTGCTACGTTAGAAAGTGCAACGATCAAGGGTGGACAGAGGAGGAATTTACACCGATGTTAGGGTGGAATGCAAGCCAAAAAAGGGGCCGCCAAAAAGCCGGAATCTGCGGCCCAGCTGCAACAACTCGGGGAACGGGTCCGCCAACTCAGGGAGCAACGGGGCTGGTCACAGGAGGGCTTTGCCCATGAAGGCGGCCTGGGACGCTCTTTTGCCGGGGCCATTGAACGCGGCGAAAAAGACGTCCGCTTAAGCACGCTCACAAAATTGGCCAAGGCGCTGGGCGTGAGCCTCTCACAACTGTTGAAGGGTATTGATTCCTGATAAATTCGCGCTTAGCCGCACAAGGCTCCGCGCTGTCCTACATCAATTGTTGAGTAATCAAAGTTTCCCGGCCATGCCATTTATCCAGATGGATTCGCTGCACAATTTCCAATACTCTCATTTCCCTGCTGGCCGCAATCAGGCGATTGCAAACGGAACAATGGCACTCAACCACACCGGGGTTGGTTGTATCAAACCGCAGGACAAAGGGCTCTACCGACGTCGGTGGCATTCAGGTCAACCTTCCCTGGTTCAGTATGAACGCTTAAGTAAAATTCAGGAAGATGGGCCTTGTGCAGCCGCGTCCCACCCTCGCCGATGCTACTGGCCTTTCCTGTTATATCCATTAAAACGCAATTAAAAATATTAATCATGGATATTTGTCGCCATTAGCTAAGAATGTTTGCTGCGGAACTTGTGCAATGATTTTGCGATAGATCCGCCAAGCGGTTCGGGACTGCAAAATCGGCAGGCACAAAGCGCGAAACATCTATTCCCTATTTCGGCTTTTTGCTCTTTATCGGCTTGGCTTCTTCGGGATCTTCCGGCTGTGCCAGCAGCTTGAATTCTACTTCGCGCGACCGTGAGCTCACCGTTTTCGCGGCGTTGTTGCTGGTGAGTTCCTTCAGGGTGCCCCGCAGGACGTAGTAGGCGTCGTCGCCCTTGGCTTTTCCCGGACCGCGGCTGAACTTGCCCTTGAATTCATACCAGACGCTGTGCAGCGGACGGGTGGTAAAAGAAACGTCGTGGCCCTGCACGTCCGCCTTCAGGAAAAACTGATCGAGGAAAACGCCGTCGTCGCTGTCGGAATCGCCCATCCGTGAGATGTATCCGGTGACCGCATTTTTATCCAGCGTGATCTGCAGGAACTCGCCTTCCTTGATAAAGCTATACATCCCGGAGATATCTTCCGCGGCATGAGGCACGGTGGCATTGGCACTGTCTTCCTGCGCGGCCTGGTTCTGCCCGCGCGTGGCCAGTCCAGTCTGGGCGTGGCATACGGCCGCCACTAGGCCTAAGGCGAATAGGGCCTTTCGGGATAAAAGCATCATCTGGGCCATGTAGTTATTAAAGATATAATCGTTCTCAACACCGGGAACAAGCGAAATGCAGTCGGCGAAAAAAGCACTCCGGAATGAAGCGTTTAGGGCTTCTCATGACGCCCTGCGTTTTGTCCTGGAGCCTGAGCCGTGGCTGCGCATCTTCACGCGGAATGTTGGGGATTTATTCCGCAAAAGCCCTCCGCCAGTTTGGGTCAGCTCTGCCCCCGGCGAATACTGGCCCGATGCGCTGGTCCATCGTCCGGTGGCGTGGAAGGCGGCACGGCAATCCTTTCTGGGCCATGCGCTGGTTATTGCCGCGATTTACGCCTTGAACCTCGCATGGCTGAACCAGCCGCAGGTACTGCCACAGACGCCGCCCAACCAGACGGTTGTCCATTATGAAGTCTCTGAATATCTCCCTCCGGTAAATACCCAAAAAGCAAAGCCTGAGCCCCCGCGCAGAATGCGCTCGCAGAAAGCTGATCCTGAGCTTGCGCCCCAGGAGATTGTGGTAACCAACGAGAACCACATCAGCACCCGCCAAACCATCGTTCAGCCAAGCTCGCTAACGCTGATACAAGATGTACCATTGCCGAACCTGATTGCCTCAACGGCAATCCCCGGTGCGCCCATCGCGATGAATCATCCCATGCAGGTGCTGCCGGTAAATGTTCCACAGATCGCGGAGCCCGCGCAGCCCGCAGTGCAGAGCAGGTTGCGTCCGCTGCTGTTTCCGCCTGCGGCTCACCCGGAAGTAGCTGCTCCCGCTGAAGCCCCGGCCCGGCATCGCTCGATGCCGTCTCTACCGTTGGAAAGTTCAATCGTCGTTCCGCCCGCGCCCGACGCTACGGCGCGCAAGCCCGACGCTCTTCAGCTTCCCGCACAGGCGCCGCCGCAGGTGGCTGCACCCGCGCCCGAAGCAGCCAGCAGTCATGCAATTCAATCCATGCCCTTGTTTTTATCAACGACCGCGCCACAGATTACGCCGCCTGCTCCCACTGCGGCCAGCCGCAATCTCAGCAACCTTGGATTGCCTGCGTCTAATGCAGCGGCCGTGCCTCCTGCTTCGCCTGTAGTAAATGGAAATGCCGCTCAAGAAAAAGCGTTGGGACAGATGCTCGTTCTCAATGCCCAACCAATCTCGCCCAGCGGCCCGTTGGTGGTTCCTGAAGGCAATCGCCCCGGAGAGTTCGCCGCCAGTCCTGCAGGACATTCCGGCGCAACCGCCCGGCCGGAAATTGCGCAGCGTACTTCCGGCAATAGCGGCTCGCCCTCAGATATCTACGTTGCCGCGCCGCCAACGAAAGCCGCAACCAACGGCATGGTCGCATCCGCTGGATTGCCTCCCGCCCCGCGACCGCTCACGCCAGACAAGACTGAGCCATCGCATGATAGCGTTGACACGCGCATCTTCGGCACGCGCAGGCATTATTCTATGCGGCTCAGTATGCCGAACCTCACTTCGTCCACCGGAAGCTGGAGCATTCGATTCGCCGAGTTGAACGCCACCCATGGCGGAGCCGACCTGAGCGCGCCCGAGGCCATCACCAAAGTTGATCCTGCTTATCCCCAGGACCTGATGCATGATCGCGTGGAAGGAACTGTGGTTCTCTATGCCGTTATCCACGCGGACGGCAGTGTAGGCGGCGTGAAAGTGCTTGAGGGGTTTGACGATCGGCTGAATGAAAACGCGCGCCACGCCCTGGAACAATGGCGATTTCGTCCCGGCACAAAGGACGGCCTGCCGGTGGATATTGAGGCGGTTGTGCGTGTGCCGTTTAAGGTTCCGCGCAGGACATTCTGATCAGCGGGCAGCCACCAGGCTATTTGAGACAGCTTCAATCGCCTGGTAAATCTTGGGATGCGTGCAGACTTCATAGTAGTAGCGGTCGGTCACGCCTTTGGGGGAGAAATCGCGCGCGTCAACGCGGGTGATGCAGCCCTCGCGCACAATGATCTGATGAAAACTTCCCTGCCCCAGCGGCACCACGCCGGCATAAACGCGCACTGCGCTCTTCTGCCATATCATTGGGACCTGTAGATCGTATGCCTGAAGCGAAATTTCACCGCGCAGCTTCTGGAAAGCCGCTTCATTAATGTGTATGCCGCCGATATTGTAGCGAAGCAGAAACTCGTCGGGATTGCCGCCGGTGTCTTCATCTTCAACCGCCTTGAAAGAAAACACGTTGAACAGCAGTTCTCGATCTTTCATTAGCCGGCGCACGCCTTTGCTGCACGATGAGAGGCGGTCACTCTCATTCAGCGCCTTGGAAATCATGATCTTCTTGTTGCCATCCATCAGGTACATGGGCGCGGAATCCTGGTATGAGATTCCGATTCCAAGTTCCAGGCTGGGCAGCCCGGCGGAAAGCGACCGCTCATTGTAAGCGGTAACCACTTGGATAATTTCCTTTGCCAGCACGCAGGTTTGCGCCACGCCCAGCGCCGGTTCGCCGTCACGCTCAAACAGCGCCAGGATCAGCGCATCGCCCTCAATGAAAACTTTCTTGGCTTCATATTTCGGCAGCAGCTTGTTGATGGGATCGTAAAAGTTCAAGCTGAAGTAGGAAGCCGGATTTAATCCCTTTTCCAGCAGAGTGCGCGTCAGCGTGGTCGATTCCCGAATGTCAGCCTTCAGCACCACGTGGTGAATAACTTTTTCTTCCGCAGGCTTCTGTTCTTCTGCCAGCATGAACTCATAGAGCGTATTATTGATTGCGGAAAGCTCGCGGAAGCGCTCATTGGCCAGCACGTTTACGTTTTCCATTGCTTCCACCACCGCTTCCATCCGTCGCAGATCGCGATGATAACGGGTGAAGTCGGTAAAGAAACGCGCGGCCAGCTTGGCGCGTTCCGCCGGTTTGCAGCTCTCCACTTTTTTCACTGCGGCATGGAACCCAGAAGGTGATAGTTTGCCGTGCTCTTCCAGCAGCGTTTCCACGCGCTTGCGTTCCTCGCGGGAGATCAGCGCGTTTTTGAGCTGCTGCGGATTGATTGGCGGCGAGTACTGCGCCAGCAGCGGCACAGCTTCATACGAAGCTACAACGCTGTCAATCACGCCTTCGCGTTCCAGCAGGTCCGCCCACGCATGCAGCAGCGCCTTCTGCGCTTTGCCCTTGGGATTGCTGTCTTCGGGCGTTCCACCTGCCATGATTTCATGCGCATTTTCTGGGACATTCAAAATTCCGCCCACCAGCGAATCTTCCACGTCGCTCACCAGCCCAAGCGACTTCAGGTATCGCGCGGCGATATCGCGCATGGTTTCAAACCTGTCTTTATCGCGATCATAATTGCCCAGCATCACGTAATGTTCGGCATTGAGCAGATTGTCCTGCCCATCTTCAGTGAATACCAGCCGGTTCAGGAACAACTCGTATTTTGCTGTGAGGGCATCGCCAAACAGCGAGCGCCTGGTGCGTCCCAGGATTTCTTTTTCCGCTTCCCGCAGCACCACAAACAGGTCCTGGCCGGCACGGCGCAACACCGTCTTTTTGTTGATCTGGAAATGGGCAATCCGTTCACGCATCTCCACCGTTCGGCTGTTGCCGGACTGGCGCGGAGCTTCGTAAGATTTCACACGATTGCGGCAGCGCTCCAGCGCCACCGCGTATTGGTGGACCAGTTCGGTCCGTTGAAATTTGAGAATCGCCAGGCGAAACAGCAGGTCGAGTGAAACGTTGTTTTCGGCTTTCGCCCGGTTCAATGACACGATGTGCAGTTCGGTCAGGAGTCGCTTGAACTCCGTCGAGTCCGATTGCCGGTTCGAGTGGCCGTTGGGGCGCATGGCTTGGCGGCCGGTTGGCCGGTCGTCCGCGACCATGTCTTCCACGTTTCCGTGTTTGGCCACGAGTTTGAAAATGTGCTGGCGTGCAGCCTCAGTGAATTTGGAACTCAGGTA
>DASXJO010000293.1:0-3936 GCA_036497385.1 Candidatus Angelobacter sp.
CACAAAATAAACATGCGGACTTTTATCCAGCACCAGGCGCGAGGCGCGAATGGGATTGCGAATGCGCTCAACGCAACCCACGCCGCCCGCCCGCAAAGTTGCGCCATCCATCATGAGGGCGTCGAGTTGCACACGGCCGTCGCGGGTAAGGAAGCTGCCTCGACCGGCGTCAAAGGTTTCATCGTCTTCCATGCAGACGATTGCGGCTTCCACGGCGTCCAGCGCGGAGCCGCCGCCTTCCAGAACGTGCCAGCCCTTTTCCAGCGCGTTTTGCACGCCGCCCTTATGCGCTTCCACCATGTCGTCTGGGATCGTCCACGCGCCGCCGTGGACCACAATTGCAGGAAGTTGTCTCAAAGTGTTTAGGCCTCAGTGAACTGCATGGATTTTAACAGAGCAGTCGGTACTCGGCAGTCAGCAATCGTACATCAAGTCGCAATGCGTTGCAAAAGAACGCATCTTTGCGCGATGCCAACGAATCCAAAAATAGCGCTGTAAAATCAAGAGCGGAGATCACGAAATGACTAAGCGCCAACTGGGAAAATCCGGAATAGAAGTAGCGCCGCTGATGCTGGGCGGCAATGTGTTTGGCTGGACCGCCGACGAAGCCACATCGTTCAAGATACTGGATGCCTTTGTGGATGCGGGACTCAATTTTATCGACACCGCGGACAGTTACTCCACATGGGTGCCCGGTCACCAGGGCGGCGAGAGCGAGGCGATTATCGGCAACTGGTTCAAGCACAGCGGAAAGCGCGACAAAGTTGTGATCGCGACCAAAGTAGGTTCGGAAATTCCCGGCCAAGGCAAAGGGCTGAGCAGAACGTGGACCATGCGGCAGGTGGAAGCGTCGCTCAACAGATTGCAGACTGACTACATCGATCTTTACCAATCCCATCGCGACGATCCCGCGACCCCCGTTGAAGAGACGCTCGAGGCGTACGCGCAATTGATTCAGCAGGGCAAAGTCCGCGCGATTGGCTGCTCCAATTTTACGGCGGAGCGGACCAGTGAATCGTTGGCCGCAAGCCGCAAACATGGCTGGCCCCGATATGAAAGCCTGCAACCGCATTACAACCTTTATGAGCGCGCAGCTTATGAAACAACGCTGGAGACTTTGGCCTTGCAGGAAAAACTGGGCGTCATTCCGTATTATTCGCTCGCCAGCGGCTTTCTTTCCGGCAAGTATCGCTCACACGACGATCTGAAGAAGAGCCCACGCGGCCAGACGGTAAAGAAATATTTGAATGATCGCGGCTTCCGTATTTTGCAGGCGCTGGACCAGGTGGCGGAGCGGCGACAGAGCAAGCCGGCGCAGGTGGCTTTGGCTTGGCTGATGGCGCGTCCGAGCATCACAGCGCCGATCGCTAGCGCCACCAGCGTGGAACAGTTGAATGAACTTGTGCAGGCGACACAGCTTGAGCTGGATCGCG
Organism: Candidatus Angelobacter sp.; assembly: GCA_036497385.1. Classification (GTDB taxonomy): domain Bacteria; phylum Acidobacteriota; class Terriglobia; order Terriglobales; family Acidobacteriaceae; genus Angelobacter. The sequence goes on from DASXJO010000293.1 coordinate 1,434, forward strand.
AGTCGATTGAGAAGTTGAATAAGGCAAGCGCCTATGAAGGGCCGGCGGCGCGAATCGCATAGTTACTTGCCGTAGGTCATTGATCAGCACAGGTAAGCCCATCCGCCGCGAATTTCCTGAAAGGCGCGAATGCGTGTGCCGGCTCTTTCTGAGTTCTTCCCTCTCCAAGCTAAAATCAGAACTATGAATACGGCTGTACAGTCCGCAGGGGTTCTCAGTTTTGAGGATGCTTACGAAGTGGTGCGGGAGCACTGCCGCAAGATACTTGAGACACAAGATCGCCCGACCGAAGAAGTTTTGTTGATGCAAGCCGTAGGACGGATTCTGGCAGAGCCAGTCAAGGCTGATCGGGATTTCCCTCCGTTCCCAAGGGCCACGCGGGATGGCTTTGCACTCCGAGCCGATGATTTGGCCTGCGGGCTAACGCTTCTTCGCGTAGTCGGTCAGGTGAGGGCGGGGGACAGTTACGATCTGCCGGTCGCGTCGGGCGAAGCCGTGGAGATTATGTCCGGCGCAGCTGTGCCTTTAGGCGCCGATGCCGTGGTGATGGTGGAATACACGGAGCGCAAGGTCCAGGAAGTTAACCCCAAAGGACACCAAGAACCAGAAAGGGAAATATCTGAGGATCGCGCCGCCATTGCCGACGATGATCAAATTCTAGACATTGCGGATCACGGAAAACCGAGCCCGGTGGAGCAGAAGACAGAAGATTGGGTCGAGATTCAGCGGATCGTCACAGCGGGCGAGAACATTGTTCCAGCCGGAGCTGAAGCTCAGGCCGGTCAGGAACTATTACCGAACGGAGTGCGGCTGAGATCGGCGCAAATTGCCCTGGCGGCTGCTGCGGGCAAAGCTAGTGTGAAGGTGAATCGGAAGCCGAAGGTGGCGATCCTTTCAACCGGAGACGAACTGGTGGAAGTGGCGGAGAAGCCGGGGCCTAGCCAGATCCGCAACAGCAACAGTTATTCACTGGCAGCGTTGGTGGAGGAATGCGGCGGCGAGGCTGTGCAATTGCCCATCGCTCCGGACGAAGAAGGCAAGCTTACGGAGTTGATTCAGGAAGGGCTCAAGGCGGACATGCTGCTGCTCTCCGGTGGCGTTTCAATGGGAAAGTTCGACTTAGTCGAGCAGGCGCTCAAGGCCCTGGGAGCGAAATTCTTTTTTACCGGAGCGTTGATCCAGCCGGGAAAGCCGGTTGTGTTTGGAGAAGTTGGTTCAATTCCGTTCTTCGGGCTGCCGGGAAATCCGGTTTCAGTGATGGTGACATTTGAGTTGTTCGCGCGGCAGATGGTGGAAGCGCTGAGCGGCGCTGAGCCTGAGCGATTGCAGTCGGCGAAGGCCAAGCTGAAAAAGGAATTTAAAACCAAAACGGGTTTGACGAGGTTTTTACCGGCCAGGCTCGACGGCGGATTAGACGATCCCGAAGTTGAAGTAGTGCCATGGCAGGGATCGGGCGATATGCTGGCGGCAGCGCGAGCAAACTGCTATCTTGTTGTGCCGCCGGATCGGGAGAAGCTGGCAAAGGGTGAGATGGTGACGGTGATGCTACGGTGAGCAATCTGGGTGAGAGAGAAACACAAGGTCCCTCGCTTCTATTTCGGACGCTCTGCCCATCCGCGCCAACAGCAGGCGCGAACGGGTCCCGGGAGCACATCCTCAATGAACGGAGCTCGGGATGACGATTCGTAAAACGAAAAACAATCCACGAGCCCTGAAAAAACAAGGCATAGCGGATCGTAACAGCGGCAAGCTCTCGCACTATGATTCTGCCGGTCGCGCCACGATGGTGGACGTTTCCGGGAAAACAGCGACCCGTCGCGAGGCGGAAGCCTCTGCGTTCATTGAGATGTCTAAGGAAGTCCTTAACGCGCTGCCGCAGAATCCCAAGGGAAACCCGCTGGAAGTGGCCAGATTTGCCGGAATTGCGGCGGCCAAGCGAACGAGCGACTTGATACCAATGTGCCATCCGTTGCCGCTCTCATTCATTGATGTGACCACTCAGGTGTGCGAAAATGGCGTTCAGGTCAACTCCAAAGCCGCCACAACCGCCCAGACCGGAGTGGAGATGGAGGCGCTGATGGCAGCCACCGTCGCCGCGCTAACGGTATATGACATGTGCAAAGCCCTGGATAAAGGAATCGCCATCCGTGAAATTGTCTTGCAGCGTAAATCAGGCGGGAAGAGCGGAGACTACCAGCGCAAGTCGAAGCAAAGGTAGTGAGTTGGGTGCTTTTGGAATTTTTGAATGCTTGAAGTAAAAAAAATTCATCGCTACGCGATGAACGTCTGCCTGAAGGCCGCAATTCGCGAGCGAATCGCTAGACGCTGATCTAGACGCTGATACTGGTAGTGGATCAGCTTTCTTAAGCTGATCCACTAGCCAAGAAATAGGTCTCATGCCGAGCAATATTAAGGTCCTGCTGGTCGATGACAATCCCATGGTTTTGGAGATGTTGCGGCAGGCCCTTGCGCATTTTTCAACCGTCCAGCCTATGAGTGACGC
>DASXJO010000294.1:0-4634 GCA_036497385.1 Candidatus Angelobacter sp.
GAATGCATCATTGTGGAGTCTGTCGATCCGGAAGGGCCGTTCGGCGCTAAGGAAGCGAGCGAGGGCTCTTTAGCGGCGACGATCCCTGCTATCGCCAACGCAATTTATGACGCAGTTGGTGTGCGGCTGCGCGAAGCGCCGTTCACGCCGGAGCGCGTGTTGGCTGCGATCAAAGCAAAACATTCCGAGAAGAAAGCGCTGGAGATTACGCGCGGGTCGGATCCTGTGGCTCCGACGACGTTTCGCGAGCATGGCGGGTCATTGTGGTTCAAAGGCAAAGGACCGCAGCGGCATGCGGATGATCCTTCGAGAAGGGTGACTTCGACCGAAACATAACATCTACCACGGAGGCACGGAGACACGGAGAAGGACAAGAATATTTGCCGCTGATTTACGCGGATCAACGCAGATAGGGAGGGAAGATTAGTTTGCGGAAACGAGTTCTCCTTTTTGGTATGCGATCTCTGGCTCCGTTGCTGTTCTCCGTGTCTCCGTGCCTCCGTGGTGGATTTAAAAACTAATGAGTTTTCCTTCATTCAAATTTTTACGCCCGAGATTGTTGCGGCAGGCGGTTGATTATCTGGCGCGGCACGGCAGCGATCTGGCGATCCTGGCCGGCGGCACGGACCTGTTGCCGTCGATGAAGCAGAAACTGTTTACGCCGTCGTACGTGATGGACATCCGCGGAATTGAAGAGATTCAGGGAATACATGTGCGTCCGGGGGCAGGCGTGGAGATTGGCGCGCTCACGCCGCTTTCCGCGATTGAAGATTCAGAGTTCATACGGCGTAGCTATCGCGTGCTGCATGAGGCGGCGATGACGGTGGCGTCACCGATTTTGCGCAATATGGGAACGCTGGGCGGCAACATATGCCTGGACACGCGCTGCGTCTGGTACAACCAGTCACTGCAGTGGCGGCGCTCATGCGGGTTCTGCATCAAGAAAGATGGCGACCTTTGCCACGTAGCGCCGGGAGGCAAGTTCTGCTGGGCGGCATTCTCAGGGGATACTCCTCCGGCGTTGCTGTGCCTGGGTGCAGAGGTTGAGATTGCCGGGCCGAACGGACTGCGTCGTATCGCACTCAAAGATTTTTATACCAACGTGGGCGATGCGCGTATGAAGCTGGAAGGCAATGAAATGCTGACGCGCGTCTTTCTGCCGGAGGAATCCGCAGGCTGGAAGGGAAGCTACATGAAGCTGCGCATTCGCGGATCGATAGACTATCCGCTGGCGGGCGTGGCCGTGGCGCTTAAGAAAAATGGCGGGCCGGTGGAGAATGCTCGCGTGGCGATTACGGCTGTCAATCCCGCGCCGCTGCTAGTTAAAGGCGCGGAAAATGCGCTCATAGGGAAGCAGATCGACGAGCACGTTGCGATTTTGGTGGGCGAACTGGCGGCCAAGATGGCCAAGCCGCTGACGACATCAGGGCTCACACCGGAGTATCGGCGGGAGATTGTGAAGGTATACGCGAAGCGGGCGGTGATGGCTGCGGTGAAGTCTTAATTTTCACCGCAGAGGACGCAAAAGTCGCAAAGGATTGTTTCTGAAATACCCAGCGAAGCGAGAGAGTCCATATCGTTGCGAAGTGAAAAATGAGTCGGCGATAGTATCATTAACAAGCATGAAGGTAGACCTAAAGGACACCCGGAAAAACCTGAGCTGGTTGATCCGTGTAGTCGAAAGCGGCGATGTCGTAACCATTTGTCGACGCGGCGTTCCGGTTGTGGATTTGGTGCCGAACCAGCGAACCAACAGAGAAGGACCGAAGTTCGGAACTCTCAGAGGGCGGGTCGTGATTCACAATCCAGATTGGTGGAACCCAACTGGGTGAACAGGTTCTGGATGATCAATTTTGCGAATTGCCATTTGCTGTTTGCTAACCGGTAGGGTTCCTTCACCCGCAAGATCGGCGGGGTTCGGGATTTCAGAAAAAGCAATGCTCATCACTGACTGCCACATCCACATACAACCCGTTGAGATGTTCAAGGCTGGGCCGCTTGAGGTGATGAAGAAGGCGCGCGGCCATTACGAGGACATCCTGGAGTACTGCCGGTCGCCCAAGGCGCTGCTGAAGTATATGGATTCCATCGGCATTGAGCGGGCGGTGCTGATTAACTATGTTGCGCCGGAGACGATGGGGTTCACGCACGAAGTGAATCCGTGGGTGGCAAATTATTGCAAGGAGAACCCGAAGCGGCTGCTTTCTTGCGGCAGCGTGCATCCTCGGCACACGCTGAACGTGCAAGCGGAAATGGACAACCTGGTACGGCTCGGCATACGGCTGATCAAGATCCATCCACCGCACCAGATGCTGTATGCCAACGACTACATGAACGGTATAAAGGAACTGGAAATCGTTTATCGAGCGGCGGAGGCGAACGGAATCCCGGTGATGATCCATACCGGCACGTCGATATTTCCGGCGGCCCGAAACAAGTTTGGCGATCCAATTTATCTGGATGATGTGGCTGTGGATTTTCCCAAGCTGAAGATACTGATGGCGCACGGCGGCCGGCCGATCTGGATGCAGACGGCTTTCTTTTTACTAAGACGCCATAAGAATGTTCATCTGGACATCAGCGGGATTCCGCCGAAGATTTTGCTGAAGTATTTTCCGCGGCTGGAAGAGATTGCGCACAAGACACTCTTTGGCACGGACTGGCCAAGCCCGGGCATTCCCGACATTAAACAAAATCTGGATCAATTCCAGGCGCTTGCGCTGCCCGAGGCGGTGAAAGAGCAGATCCTGAGCAAGACAGCGCTGGAGATGTGGCCGGCGTAGTGCCGGTCTCTTCAATCGACGGGTTGCGCGCCTTCCTGCACACTCTTTGCCTAAAACAAACTGGCCCGGAAGTGCCGGGCCAGACAGTCAATTCAGCGCGATTTTAGACCGTTGCGCGTCTTCCGGCCACCAGATGCCAGATGATGGAGATCACGGCAAAAACCAGAAGCAGGTGAATCAGGCCGCTGGCAACGTGAAAAGCGGTGAACCCGAGAATCCACAACACGAACAGAACAATACCGATAAGCAAAAGCATGTAGTACCCCCCATAGCTAGATTCGTTAAGGCGTTTCGTTTGCCTGCTAGTAAGATTCAGGTGCACCATGGGTCGTTGCACCATTAAGAGTTTTTAAAAACACTTGCAGAGGGCAACCTTCGCAGATTGGCCTGGCACGGCAGTAATGATTGCCTACTCTGACGATCAAGGCATGTAGCTCGTTGTAATGCTGGGCCAGCTCTGTGCGAGCTGAGCTGCTCATGGGCGAAACCGGATGCCGAGGATCAGAGCCGGATTCTTTCACGACGAGAGACTCACGTCCTGAGCTGCTGATCGCGCGCTCGATCATGGCGCGAATTTCTTCGTAGCTGGTTTTCTGGTTGATCATGCCGTGGCGCAGCAACACACGCCGGGTATATGCGTCCACCACGAAGACAGGATGATTGCCGGCGTATAGCAGGATGGAGTCGGCAGTTTCCGGCCCCACGCCGTTGAGCTCCAGCAGCTCTGTCCGAAGTTTCGCAGTCGGCTCGGCGAACATGCGGCTGGGCGAGCCGGAGTATCGTTCATCAAGAAAAGCGATGAAGGTCTTGAGCTTGCGTGCTTTCTGGCGGAAGTAGCCTGAGGGCCGCACCAAGGTTTCCAGTTCGTAGATTGGCACAGCGCGCATGGCACTGACGCTGAGCCGCCGGGCGCGACGAAGATTGAGCAGCGCTTTTTCCACGTTGCTCCAGTTGGTGTTCTGCGTTAGATAAGCGCCGACGATTACTTCAAAACGCGAATGCGCCGGCCACCAATTCTGTGGGCCATAGCGGGCGAGGAGTGCGGTGTAGTACTGCGGGATTAAAAATCCGGTGATCCGGTGATCGGGTGATCCGGTGATCGGGGTGGCAAACCGACTTGGTTTTTGCGAGGGCGAGGATTCAGAGTTGCTCAGTTCGGTGGGCACTTGAACTTATCTTAGAACATTCGGCAATCGGACGTTGAGATTGGGAAGGAAAGCGTGGTGACCCGCTCACAGCGAATGATCGATATTGTTAGCCGTGGCTTTACCAACTGGAGCTCTTGCCGCCGACCTGGGCCTGCAGGTCGCAGGCTTCGCGGCAGGGCCGGCAGTAATAAATACCGTCCTCACACAGACGGACTTCATAGAGGCTCTGGCAGAGCGCGCAGTACTTGTTGCAGGAGCAGGTCCTCTCCGGCTGGTCGCAGATCATGCACATGAATTCCTTGGCCATGGCGGGAGATTATCGCGAATTCGGCTCCCCGGCAATGGCCGATGGTCGATGGCCTTGCGGTAAGTGCTCCGCAATGCGGCAGGCAGAGGCAAGCGCAGCGCACGCCATCTGGTCTCATTCACTGCTGCTCTTCACTATCGAATAAATAAGGGGACATTTCTAACGAGCTTTGACATGCCTGCCATCCTTCATTGACCCTGTAAATCTCGGATGTTAACCTTGGAGGTTCGCCTGTCCTCTTTGGCGAACTCTGTCAACCGTATCCAAGTGTCGAAAGGGAAAAGATTTGTCCTCTACCGCAGAAGGCCAGACGCTCAGGAAGACTGCCCTCAACGCGACGCATCGCAAGCTCGGCGCCAAGATGGTGGATTTTGGCGGCTGGGACATGCCGGTTGA
>DASXJO010000295.1:0-2893 GCA_036497385.1 Candidatus Angelobacter sp.
GGAATTTTGTAGCAGCCAGAAAGCATCAGCCCAGTCAGCGTTGGAATCGCCGGCGTCAGCAGTTGGAAGTACGATCCCATATCGGCAAACACGTTGTAGCGCAGCCCGGTCAACGTGCCGTCATTCTTGAAGCCAATTTCAATGTAGCCAGTCTGCCCGCGTCCGTGGATCGTGGCCTGCATATTCTCGCGGCGGCCTTCAATCCATTTCACCGGACGGTTGAGCTGCATGGAAATCCATCCCATCAGCGCTTCTTCCGCATACACATTGAGCTTTGAGCCAAAGCCTCCGCCGACTTCCGGTGTAATCAACCGCAGCTTGTTTTCCGCCATGCCCAGCATGATTGCCACTTGCGTCCGGCACAAATGCGGTATCTGCGTCGACGTCCACAGCGTCAGCTCCTGCTCGCCCGGAAAATATCTCGCCAGCACGCCGCGCGGCTCCATCGCAATCGGCGCCAGGCGCTTGTGCAGAATTCGCTGCTTCACCACTTTGTCCGCACTCTTCAGCGCCGCTTCAATATCGCCTTCACCCGCCGTCAGCTTGTAAGCCACGTTCGTGCCAAACTGCTCATGGATCACCGCGCTCTTTGCGTCCGCGGCTTTCTCTTCGTCCAGCGCCACCGGTAGCTCTTCATAATCAACTTCAATCAGGTCCACGGCATCGCGCGCGGCGGATTTTGTTTCCGCCACCACCACCGCCACCGGATGCCCCACAAAATAAACTTTGCTCGTCGCCAGCACGCGATGGTCCGGCACTTTCAAATCCGGCAGCGCCGCGGCGCACGGCACCGGCCCAATCTTCTGCGTGTCTTTTCCGGTATAGACAGCCACCACTCCAGGCAGCTTCTGTGCCGCCGTGGTGTCAATGCTCTTGATCCGCGCGTGCGCATAGATGGAGCGCAGAAACGCCGCATGCAGCGTGTCCGGCAGGCGAATGTCGTCAACGTAATGCGCCAGCCCCTGAATCAGCCGGGGATCTTCTGTGCGCTTGATTGGTTTGCCAACTGTCTTTTCCATATATCGCCTCTTTAAACTTCCCACCACTCTGGACTAGCTGCTAGCTACTAGCTTCTGGCTTTTAGCTTTTGGCTCTTGGTTCTTAGCTGTTGGTTCTTGGCTTTTGGTTCTTAGCTCTTAGCTCGGACATCAATCATTGCCGTGTTCCCGATTTGCCAATGTCCCGATCTCCCTTTGCGTCCTTTGCGGTTAAATGTTTCCGACCTTCCTCTGCGTTCCTCTGTATCCTCTGTGTTGAAAGGTTTTCCCGATTTCCTGATCCGCGTTCATCCGCGGTAAGCATTTGTTTTTCTCCGCGCCTCCGCGCCTCCGCGTCTCCGCGGTGAATTCTTTGCTATCTTGCAACCGACTTCGATTTCATCTTCTTCGCCGCGCATTGCACTGCCTGCACAATGTTCTGGTACCCGGTACACCGGCAAAGATTCCCTTCCAGCCCATGGCGAATCTCTTCGTCCGTGGGATCAGGATTGCGCTGCAATATCTGCGCTGCCGCCATAATCATTCCGGGCGTGCAGTATCCGCATTGCAGCCCGTGATGCTCCCAGAAACCCTTCTGCACCGGATGCAACTCGCCGCCCTGCGCCAGCCCTTCAATCGTAGTTACAGTGGAGCCATCCGCCTGCGCCGCCAGCATGGTGCAGCTCTTTACGGCCTGGCCGTCAACCATCACAGTGCACGCGCCGCACAAAGAAGTTTCGCATCCCACGTGTGTGCCGGTCAGGTTCAGCACGTCGCGTATGTACTGCACCAGCAGCAGGCGCGGCTCAATCTCATTCTGGTGCGTCACGCCATTCACCGTCACACTGATTTGCTTCTTCATTGCTCCACCTCGTATCCAGCAGCTGGTGTTCTAACAGCTTGTAACTCTTGGTCGCAGGACATATTAAATGGTTCGCCCCCGACTTGCCACACGTCGCGCGCGATTTCCAATTTGAATTTTCCGATCACGGATGCCGCCAGCTCTCTTTTCGCGTCTTAAATTTCCAAGTATCGAATAGAATCGCTCTACATACGTAACAGTGTACCGACTTGGGCAGCTTGGCCGCAGAACAACGCAACCGAGTGCTGCGAACTCTATCGCTAAGGTTTGTACTTCTGGCCTTTCTCCGTGCCTCCGTGTCTCCGTGCTGAAGCTGTTTTATTCCCGGTTGTTGTAGAATCCCTCAGAGGACACACATGGCAGAACCGACTTATGAAGAGATGAAAGCCCGCCTTGCTGAACTGGAGAAGCAGGTCGCAACCAAACGCACTGGATCAATCGAGTTCCGCGTCAGCGAAAAAGGCGGCGTCAGCGTCTACGGCCTGGGACGTTTCCCGGTCACGCTCTACTTTGAACAATGGACCCGGCTGCTTGACCAGGCCGACAATCTCCGCGCTTTTCTGGAAGAAAACAAATCCAAGCTCAAACTGAAAGAACCCAAGTAATCGCCGGAATCGCCATGATCGCACGACATCGCCGTGATCGGAAAAGCAAGGCCTTACCACTGATAAACACGGATGACACTGATCGGAAAAAAGCGATTCTAGATGTTGAGCTGTTGCTTTTATCCGCGTTCATCCGCGTCAATCCGCGGTAAGACTTTGGTTTTCTCCGCGTCTCCGCGGTAAGACTTTGGTTTTCTCCGTGTCTCAGTGTCTCCGTGGTAGATTTTTGCCTTTCCGATCAGTGTCATCAGCGTTGATCAGCGGTGAGATTTTTTGCCTTTCCGATTTCGGCGATGTCGCGCGATCACGGCGATTCCGGCGATTCTCTCCACTTCCACTCGGCAAACCGCTTCCGCAATTCCGTCTTCAGCAATTTCCCCGTTGACGTATGCGGCAGATCATTGACGAAAACAAAATCGTCCGGCATCTGCCACTTGGCGAACTTCGCG
>DASXJO010000296.1:0-11423 GCA_036497385.1 Candidatus Angelobacter sp.
TTCCTCCGCGCCGGAAGCGCTGGAGTTTGACGTTAACCAGTCCAACAACGTCTATAAGTTTATTTTCGGCACGCAATGCAACATCAAAGATGGCGCTCAATGGGACGTCTGGGGTAACGCTTCCGGCAACTGGATTCATACCGGGATTCCTTGCACCGCGCCCGCCGCGTTTACCTGGCACCATCTCACATGGCAGCTCCAGCGCACCGCCACGCAGGTCATCTATGTTTCGTTCACCTATGACGGCGTTACGCATTACGTGAATCGGACCTATCCGGCGCGTCCCAACAATGTGAGCGAAATCAACGTGGCTTTCCAGATGGATGGGGACAGCAAGCAAACTGCCTTTTCCGCCTGGCTGGACAAAGTCTCGCTTACTTACTGGTAAACGATCTCACTGGTAACCCAGCAGCAAATTTTTCCCGGGACCCATCCAGTCCCGGGTTTTTTATTTGTTGCCTGCGCTCGCGCGGTTGGGCGTGAGACTCACTCGCACCCAATAGTCCGGCTTCGGAGGAGGCGTAAACGCCGCCTTCGCCAGCTTGGGCCGCAAGCAAGCATCACTCGCGGTTTCCGGAACCACCAGCATCTGCTGTACCGATCCACTCTTGCTAACCTGCAGGATCAGCAGCGTCGGAGCCGGTCCGCTGGCTGCTGCGTTGCAATCTTTCACCGCACGCAGATAGCGGGTAGAAAACTCTTGCGCAATCACGCTGTCATATTTCTGACCTTCCAGGGTGGCCACGTTGGCCGTCACCGCTTTGTAGGCGTCCATAATTTTGCGGAAGGGAACGGCGGAGTCCCTTGCCCACGTTTTCACTTTGTCGAAATATTCCTTGGTTCCCCATGTGCCTGCATCCCAGTGATCGCCAATCTGCGTCATGGTTTCGTCCGTCACCATATAGTCGCCAAATCGTGCCGCCATCTGCGCCAACTGGTTCTGCCCCGCTTGGGTGACGCCGTACTGCGCCACCAAAGCTTGATATCCCACCATGGCCCGCGACCATGAAAGATGCTGCACAATACTTCCCAGCTCGCGATCGCCAATGATCGACTGTGTAATCTGCCAGTAAAGAATGTCGCCCGCTTTGCCTCCAGCCTTGTTGGCTGCGTCCTCGGCAAACTTTTCCACGTCGCCTTCTTTGCCGCGCCACTTCGGCATCAGGCCGCGCGCTACTTCCTGATAGCTGTAATAAAACTCTGGCTCATACGCGCTTGCCCTTTGCAACATCGCCATCAGGTCTTCTGCCTCCCAGCCTTTCAGCCGGCCGATTTGCAACATCACGTAGTACCACTCCGGACACTTTGCGTCGATTCCCAGCTCCGTCTCGGCCAGCTTCAGGCGTTCCTGCATCAGCCTGCCGCCTTCTGCTGTGACAGAAGCCGCGTCGCCATTGCCGCGCGCCTGCCACGCGTAATTCAGGTAGCCATAAGCCAGCGCCACCTTTGCCGTGACCGATTCAGGACGCTGCGCCGTCCAGCGCTTCAGGCGGTCCAGCGTGTCTGCCCATTCCGCTTCGGTCGCCGGCGGTTTTACCTTGGGCGTCTCAACCGCGGAATAGAACGCATAAAGCTTCCAGCCACCGCCCGGAAATCTTGTTCTGCCCGCACGCTCCGCCGCTGCCACGCTATCCAGGACCAGGAAATTTTCCTGCTCCATCTGCGTTCGCACGCGCGTGCTGAATGCCGTCTCATCCTTCTCAGCCAAAAGTACGGCTAAGGCATTCAAATCGTCCGTAGTCGGCAGCGTTCGCGTCCTTGCTGCCGTGCTGTCTGTCGCTGGCTTGTCTGCCGTGGGCTTATCTGTGACAGAAGGCGCGTCCTCACCCTTGGCCGCGCGGATCCTGCGCGCAACATCGCCCAATGAATCCTGGGCAGTCAGTTTCACGCCGGATATTGCCATCACCGCCGCCAATAACAGGCCCGAATAGAGAAGTCTTCGCATGCCCTAAAGCATAGGCCACCTCACCCGGCCAGCGACAGTTACATGAGTGCTAAGTCATTGACCGATAAGGCCACTGTCGAATGCGGGAGTCTCGGTTCTTGGTGTTCTCCGAACCAATCACACCCGGTCGCGCGCCTGCTCTTTGCTTACCTTCGTGGCCTTTTGTGGTTCGTTCCGGATCAATGGATCTACCCTACCCCCAAGCCTCAACTAGGACTCCAAGGCACTTAACGTGGTACATCCCAGCGGCATCACAGTCTTGACGTCCCATAGTAGTGCCTGCCATGAACTCCCACCCCTCCCCGGTATCCCTCAATTAGGATTCCAAAAGACTTGGCTGCCTTCATCCCAAAGGCATCCCAAGCGCAGCGAACAATACAAATTAATCAAGATTCTAAAGGGCTTATCTTGATCCATTCAAGGCATCTCGGTTTAAATTTGGGCAATTACCCGATTTGGCAATTTACCCGGTCAGTAATCCCGGTCTATGGCGACCGTTCTCAGAAAAGACTCACCACATCGAGCCGAATCGCCTTATGTTGCTTCACTCTTTGTTTGCTTTCAAGATGTCCTGAAGTACATGGATAAAGCTCGCCAATTTCCAACCCCTCTTCGCCAAAGAATAGTATGCGAGCAATGGTATGCTAGGGGGCATGACGGCCAAACAGGAAGCCAAATCATTGCTGGAAAAGCTTCCGGACAACTGCTCTATGGAGGACATTCAGTATCACCTTTACGCGCTGGAGAAGGTGAGAAGCGGATTGACGATGCGCGCCAGAATGGCGCCATCTCGCAGGAAGACGCTGAATCACGCCTTGGCAAATGGCTAAGGGAGTAGGCTGGTCCGCTCGGACGCTGGCCGATGTGGAATCCATCGCAACTTTAGTGATGGTCTATTCCCAATTCCAATAGCAAAAAGCAGGTTTCCCATCTGCCCGGCCCGGTTTTCTCCGCGTCCCCGTGGTGAGCCTGTGATTTTCGACTGCTACTGCTTGCTCGCTTCCACCCTCACCAGCAACTTTTCCGGCGCGCCAGCCCTGCTCATGTACTGTTCGCTGATCAGTTTTCCCGGAGACGCCATCCATGTGACGTTGCGCACTTGGATTTTTGCGCCGCCCGCGCCCAGCTCACCGTGAAACACCAGTTTCTCCCCTTCAAACTCGCCTGTCTCCACCAGCGCACCGGGGAAATCACCTCCAAACACGTAGGCCTTGTATTTTCCTTCAGCCAGGTCCCATGTATAGACCAGCATGCCTTCAAAATCGCCGACCGGGCCTTGCGAATGGAAAGTATTGAGCAGTGAGTTGCCTCCCGGTCCTAGCTTGCTGGTATAAACGCCGTGATTCACAGCGCCATTTGGGTATGTTTCAGTGTATGTCCACTGGCCAGGATAAAAGCCGAGCCGCTTCATCTCTGCCGTCCCGGGCTTTGCTTTTGCCTCTTGGGCCTGCCCGGGCTTTGGCTCGGGACTCTGTCCGATCATGGCCAGACCACTCACCGCAACTGCAATGAGCGTTAGGACGAGAAGAGTCCTCTTCAAGCTGTAACCTAACCAAGTCGAGTCTTGCCGCATGAGCAATCGCTCCCGATTCATTTCATCGATCACTGACAGCCTCCGCTGAAGCTTTTGTAGGTTAACATCATGTACCGACAAATCAAACTGATCGATTCAAGCTTGGCGTGGGTTTCAGCGATAGAGGGACCGTGGTTTTCTCCGAGCCCCCCATGGTGAGATTTTGGTTTTTGTTTATCAGATATAGCCCGATGGATGAAGCGAGGCAAGAGCGCTTTCTTCGTTTTTCAAGGCCGATTTGGAGCGAACGACCAAACAAAATTAAGTGGATGTTCTTGCGCGGAACGCATCTAAAAATCGAGGTAAAACTTTGCCTTTTGCTGACGTCAATAACACTCACCTGTTTTACCGGCTGGAAGGCCGCAGCGATTTCCCTGCACTTGTCTTGTCACATTCCCTTGGCTGCGATCTTGGCATGTGGGCCCCGCAAATGCCTCACCTGCTCGATCACTTCCAGGTCCTTCGCTATGACACGCGCGGCCATGGCGCGTCGGCGGTTCCTGCCGGAGATTACACGCTGGATCAGTTAGGGCAAGACGTGCTTGCATTGGCGGACAAACTCAACGTCGCCAGGTTCGCCTTCTGCGGTATCTCGATGGGCGGCGCGGTGGGCCAGTGGCTCGCTCTCAACGCTCCGCAACGCCTCACAAAATTGGTTCTGGCAAATACCTCTCCAAAATTCGGCACGGCTGATACATGGGACGCCCGTCGCAAAGCGGTGCTGGAAGGCGGCATGCAGGCCATTATCGACGCCACTATGCAGCGCTTCTTCTCCGCGGAAACCCAGCAAAGTGTCTGGGCGCAGTCCACGCGTGCCATTGTTCTGGGAACCGACCCCATTGGCTACGCCCCTTGCTGCACCGCGTTGCGCGATGCTGATATTCGCTCGGAATTAAGCAAAATTTCCGTCCCCACGCTGGTCATCGGCAGTGATAAAGATCCCTCAACTCCTTGGGACGGAAACGGCTCCGTGCTGGCCCGCGATATTCCCGGCGCCCAAGCCGTGCGCTTGGAGAGCGCTCATCTCTCTAACCTGGAACAGCCCCGCGCTTTCACCACTGCCGTCTTGGATTTTCTGCTGGGCAGAACCCGAACTGGCTGAGCAATCTCGGAGCAACACTCAATAGGTATGCATGTGCCGCTTGGCAATTCATGCGTTCACGGAATTTTTATTTAAATGTTTGCTGCCGGGTTGTTCTTTGTTCCAACTCTCATTTATTCTGCCAAACAGTAGTGAATTTCTGTATGTCCGTGTCCAATGAACTGGCTCAAGCGCTGGAAGACCCAGACCCTGCTGCTTCTGGCAGTAATCGGGCCGGGATTTATTACCGCCAACGTTGACAATGATGCCGGTGGCATCTACACCTACTCGTTCGCCGGCGCGCAGTTCGGCTACTCCCTTCTGTGGACCATTATTCCCATGACTCTTGCGCTGATCGTAGTGCAGGAGATGTCCGCCCGCATGGGCGCTTGCACCGGCAAAGGTCTGAGTGACCTGATCCGCGAAGAATATGGCCTGCGCATCACTTTTTTAATGATGTTGGTCCTGGTGGCGACGAACTTCACCAACGTGATGGCGGAGTTCGCGGGCGTGGCCAGCTCCATGGAACTTTTTCACGTCTCCAAGTTCGTCAGCGTGCCCATTGCGGCAGCCATCGTCTGGCTGATTGTGGTGAAAGGGAACTACAAGAGCGTGGAGAAGGTCTTTCTCACCGCATCCTTTTTCTATATCGCATACATCATTGCCGGAGTGCTTTCTCGGCCTAACTGGCCTGCCGCTGCCGTAAGCACGGTCAAACTTCCAACCCATGCGGCCGCGTTCCGTGTTCCCGGATACGTTTACATGGTTACAGGAATCATTGGCGCCACCATAGCGCCGTGGATGCAGTTTTACCTGCAGGCGTCCGTGGTAGAGAAGGGCGTTACCATGCGCGACTACAAGACCACCAGAATTGATGTGCTGGTAGGCTCGATTTTTGCTCCTTTGGTAGCAGGCTTCATCATTCTGGCGTGCGCCGCCACGTTGTATCAGTCAGGACACCGCGTAATTACTGATGCAGCCGATGCGGCGGCCGCTCTTGGCCCCTTGGCGGGCAGGTGGGCGCAAATTCTTTTCGGCGCGGGATTGTTCAACGCGTCGCTGTTTGCGGCATCCATTCTGCCGCTCTCAACCGCATACACCGTCTGCGAAGGGCTGGGCTTTGAATCCGGGCTGGACAAAAAATTCAGTGAAGCTTCAGTTTTCTATTGGCTCTATACGGCGCTGGTAGGCGCAGGCGCGGCCATAATCCTGCTGCCACGTTTCCCGTTGCTCAAAATGCTGGTGCTCTCCCAGGTGTTGAACGGCGTGCTGCTCCCGTTTGTGCTGATTTTCATGCTGCTTCTGATCAACAAGACCAGCTTGATGGGCAAATACGTAAACTCCCGCTTCTTTAACTGGGTGGCCTGGGGCACGGCCGCCGTAATGATCGTGCTCAGCGTGCTCCTGGTGTTCCAGTAATCTAATTGGTTCGTCCGCCTTCGTTCACTCAAGTTTCTTACAAATTGCGAAAGTGCTTTGCTGTGGCAGCTAGACCATGAAGCTGAAAATATTCAAAAGAGATCTCAGCCTGCCTCGGCGGGTCGCCGGGTTCGGCGTATTGAAATACAGGCTGATCGCTTTTCTAGCCGTATTTGGTCCCGGCTTCATCACCGCCAATGTCGATAACGATCCCGGCGGTATCCTCACTTATTCGCAGGCGGGAGCCAAGTACGGTTATGCGCTGCTATGGACGCTCATCCCCACGACCATTGCTTTGATCGTGGTGCAGGAAATGGCCGCTCGCATGGGAGCCGTCACGGGCAAAGGGCTGGCCGATCTCATCCGCGAAGAGTTTGGCCTGCGCGCAACGTTTTTTGTGATGGTGGTCCTGGGCATCGCCGATTTTGGCAACATTATGGCGGAGTTTGCCGGCCTGGCTTCTGGCATGGGAATTTTTGGCGTCAGCAAATATCTCGTTGTGCCTGTGGGCGCGGCCATCGTGTGGTTTGTGGTGGTGCGCGGATCATATAAGCCCGTGGAGCGCATCCTGATCTTGTTTTCGCTGATCTACTTCACGTATCCCATATCCGCGCTGCTGGCGCATCCTGACTGGCACCAGGCGCTCAAAGACACTTTCGTTCCCGTGATCAATAATCATGCCGACTACATTCTGCTGATAGTGGGCCTGGTGGGCACCACAATTACGCCGTGGATGCAGTTTTATCTGCAAGCTTCCATCGTGGAAAAAGGCATTGGTAAGCGCCAATATGCTCTCTCCCGCTGGGACGTGGTGCTGGGCTGCATTGTGACGGACGTGATTGCCTTCTTCATCGTGGTGGCCTGCGCGGCCACGCTGTACGGAACCGGCAACCACAACATTACTGACGCGGCTGAAGCTGCTCAGGCGCTAAAACCGCTGGCCGGCAGATGGGCATCGCTATTGTTTGCCGTTGGGTTGGTCAACGCTGCGATGCTTTCGGCGGCCATTCTGCCGCTGGCTACCGCTTACAACATTTGCGAAGGCCTGGGCGTTGAATCGGGCGTAAACAAAAAGTTTTCTGAAGCGCCCACGTTCTATTGGATCTATACGTTCCTGATCCTGGGCGGCGCAAGCTTCGTGCTGATCCCGCACCTGCCCCTGATCAAGCTGATTCTTTTCTCTCAGGTGGCCAATGGCATCCTGCTGCCCTTTGTGCTCATCTTCATGTTGAAGCTGGTGAACAAGAGCGATTTGATGGGTAACTATAAAAACTCGAAGCTGCAAAACGTGATTGCCTGGGCCACCAGCGCCATCATGATCGGTTTGACCATTGCGCTGGTCTGGACGCAGATTACTGGCCATGGCTAGAGCAGCTTGCCCGCGCTGATGTCCTTGATTAGCCTCACGTCCGCTTCAAGAAAGTCATAGGTCGGCAGCTCGTTGCGATCCACCCAGCGCACGTCGTGAAAGATGCGGTTGTCGAGCTCATTTTTAAACTCGTCCACGCGGTAGAAATAGAGTGCCAGCGACGCGCCATTGGCGTAAGTATGCTGGATGGCCGCGACCTTGCGGCCAATCACCGCGTCAATGCCCAGCTCTTCATCCAGTTCGCGATGCAGCGCGTCTTTCAAGTCTTCATCGCGCTCCACCTTGCCGCCGGGAAACTCCCACTTGAGCGGCATGGCCTGACCTTCCTTGCGTTGGCAGATCAGGATTTTTTCTTCCCGGACGATGATTGCCGCAACCACCTGTTTCATTTTGTTCATGCTTTTACATTTCAAAACCTTTGAAACGCGGAGTAACAGAGGGAACAGAGGAAATGGGGAAACAAAAACTTCACTTATCGATTCCCAATCCTTCGCTTACTCCTTTCCTCCGTGTTTCAAGGGTGTTTTCCTGTATTCGCCGCAAGCCCTTTGTCACTCCAAACATTTCCGGATGAATCGCCGCCGCCAGCGCATTTAAGCCCTGCATCAGCGTGCTGGCAGGCGTGTTCAGAAACTCATCGTTGATGCAGTAAACTCGCCCGTTTTTTGCGGCTTTGGTCTGTTCCCACTCGCGCTTGGGAATGATCTTCTCCAGCGGTACACGATCTCCCGCGCCGCACCACGCGGCCACAATCACGTCGGGATCGGCAGCGGCTACTTCTTCTTCCGTCGTATGTTTACCCGGTTGGCCAAAGAAGCGTCCGCCGGCGGCTTCCACCAGTTCCGCGACCCACGTTTGTGAAAGAATCAGCGGCTTGCCCCACTCTTCGCAATAGACCAGCGGCCTCTCCGCGCCTGCCGTCCTCTGGCGCATAGATTGAATTTGCCTTTCCATGCCGGCCACCAGCGCGGTTCCTGGCGATTCGCCACCGCTATCCAATCCCATTACCCGCGCAATCATCATGATGTCTTTGTAAATATCATCAAGAGTGTTGGGCGCCAACCCCAGGAAAGGCAGGCCGCTTTTGAGAATTTCCGCCACGGAATCCAACTGGTATGGGACCGAGGCAATCACCAACTCAGGCTTGGCTGCCATGATCTGGTCCGCTTTTGCCGACCACGAATCTTCTACAATGACGCAGCCTGTTTTTAGGACCTCCGGGCAGACATCGACGCAATATTTGGTGCAGGCCACCAGCCGATCCAGCAATTCTAAATCGCGCAGCATCACGGTCACGCTGGGCTGGAGCGACACGACTCGCTGCGCGACAAAGTTTTGAAAAGCCCGGTTTTCTGGCATCATTGAGATTATAAGGAATGTCCTACTCAAGCACAGTCCTCGACCATTTCGAGCATCCGCGCAACATCGGCGAACTGGCTTCGCCGGACGCCGAAGTGCGGCTGGAGCATCCTGTCTGTGGCGACATTATGAGTCTGGCCGTCAAGCTCACCGATGGACGCATCGAACAGGTCCGTTATCGTACCCGCGGCTGCGTGGCTTCGATAGCCGCCGGCTCATGCCTCACGGAGATGATCCAGGGAAAATCTCTGGCTGAGGCGTCTGCGCTCCAGCGTGAAAACCTGCTGGAGGCTCTTGGCGGGCTGCCGAATGCCTCAGTCCACGCAACTCATCTTGCCATGGACGCGCTGGCGCAAGTGCTCAAGAAACTGGGCACCCCGCCCCAAGGCTAAGCCAAATCAACAGCTTGCAACGCACGGCTCTGTAGGCATCTACTCACATTAAAATCTTCTATACTTCCAGCAATGGCAGTACAATAAATCCCCAAAGCCTGCCCTGCCCGGGGACGAGAGACGAGAGAAGGAATGAATATGCCGCTAGCGATGCTGTTGCTGTACGTTACTACGCTAACGTCGCCAAACCCTTCCATTGAAGGCGTAAAGATCGTAACGCGGCAGATTACAGCCGGCTTTACTGATACCCGCACCGAATATCTTGCGCCCGACCGCCTGCGCAATGAGTGGCAATCGCAAATGCGCGACGGCTCCGGCCCTCCTATGGCTACCATCATCCTGCGCGGGGAACGCGACCGTGTTTTCATGCTGGACTTGGCGGCCCACGAATACATCACGTATGAGATAGATTCTCGGGGATCCGTGGCGATGAAGCGGCCCATGGTGGATTCCGGCGGCACATTGCAGATATGGATTGACAACGTGGATACCGGAGAGCGCAAAGATCTTTTTGGGCATACCGCGCGGCACATCATTACCCGCGAAAAGCGCGTTGCCGGCCCCGGCGCATGCTCCAAGCCGTCAATGACTGAGACTGACGGCTGGTACATTGACGGCTCCGTGATGCCGGAATGGCGCCGGCAAAAAAAGAACAGCTATGCCCTGGTGCTGGCAGCCGAAGTTTCCGCCGGATCGAACGACAAATGCTTCAATAAAATGGACAAGATTGAAGTGCACCGCAGCGGCGTGGAAACTGGCTTCCCCGTAAAAGTAACTACCACGCTCACCAGCGAAGCAACCCGGGTAGATGGAAGCAAACGCACGCTATCTTCCACCTGGGGCTCAGAAGTGGTGGAACTGAAGGAAGGCCCGCTGGAGTTGACGCTGTTTGACGTGCCCAAAGATTTCCGTCGCGTGGACTCACTGCGCAACTGGACCGCCACGCCCCCACGGCAGCAGACCACATGGGAATGGGTCAAAGAAAAAGTCCAGGAGATGTTTAAATAGCGGCGGCCGAGCCAAAATATGGCTCCTCATGTAGGACTCGAACCTATCGGGCAACATAGACGGCTATGCCCGCTGTAACGCCAGCCCATTTCCCGGCACTATGATGTGTTAGTAATTCGCGGAGGCATGGGGGATGGCTTATCCATCGAAACGCAAAAAACCTGCCGTTTTTGGATAAACCTGTTGGAAATGGCAGTGTTTACCCGCGAGTAACGGTGTATACTTCTGCCAATTATCCGACCCGTGCCGGGATTAATGAAGCAGGCCCATGAAACAAGAGGATCCTAAGAGGATATCTGACGCACCCACCATGGGTGTAAGCAGGTCGCCTATTGCGGCGGGCGCGAAGCGCGCTGTGAGCGGCACGAGCAATATCCTTGAAGTTGGACAGGTGCTGGGCGGTCGCTTTGAGATCCTGGAAATGCTCGGCATCGGCGGTATGGGCGCCGTTTACAAAGCCCATGATCGCGACATTGACCGCGTCATCGCACTGAAGTGCATCCGCCCTGAACTGGCAAAGGACCCTGAAATTGCGCAGCGCTTTACCCAGGAGCTGCTGCTCGCACGCCAGATTGCCCACAAAAATGTTATCCGAATCTTTGACGTCCGGGATTCCGGCGGCCTGAAATTCATCACCATGGAGTACGTGGAAGGCCGCGATCTCAGCAGCCTGGTGGAATCGAAAGGCAAGCTCACGATTGCAGAATCGGTCTCTATTGTCATGCAGATTTGCAGCGGGCTCTCCTGCGCTCATGCTGAGGGAGTGGTTCATCGTGATCTGAAGCCCAGCAACATCATGGTGGAACCAAGTGGCCGCGTGGTGGTGATGGATTTTGGTCTGGCACGTGCCGATAACATTGGCCAGATGACGCAGACCGGCGCTGTGATAGGTACATATCAGTACATGTCGCCGGAGCAGGCCAAAGGCGCCAAGGCGGATGCGCGCTCTGACATTTTTACCGTCGGTATTATTTTGTACGAACTGCTCACCGGCAAATCGCCTTATGCTGCGGACGGAGCCATGGCCAGCCTGCTCAAGCGCACACAGGAAGCGGCTCTTCCAGCTTCACAAGTGGATCCAGCAGTTCCGCGACAATTGAGCGGCATTGTTGCCAAATGCCTGGAGCGGGACGTTACAAAGCGGTATCAGACGGTGGATGATCTGCTAAGTGATCTCAAGGCTTTCAATGGCGGCAGTGTGGTTTTGCCGTCCGCACCTCGAATTTCGCAAAAAGTGATCTGGGCCGTGGCCAGCTTTGTGCTCGCCGGGCTCATTA
>DASXJO010000297.1:0-8025 GCA_036497385.1 Candidatus Angelobacter sp.
TTCAGAATAACACCCGCAATCTCTCGCGGATATTGCGCAATTGCTTTGGTCTTAGGCAGAATAGCGGCGGAGAATGCGGATGAAAATCGGCAAGGTCCTGATCTGGTTGGCGGTAGCCGCGGCGGGCGCTCTGGCGCTGGCGACGATAGCGTTCCATCGGAGCGAACCTATCAGCGCCATGTGGCTGGTGGTAGCTGCGCTGTGCAGCTATGCGCTGGGATACAGGTTTTATTCCAAGTTTGTCGCCGCCAAGGTGCTGGCGCTGGATGCCATGCGGGCCACGCCTGCTGAGCGCCTGGAAAACGGACGCGATTTTGTCCGTACCAACAAATGGGTGGTCTTCGGCCATCATTTTGCTGCCATCGCTGGACCAGGCCCGCTGGTTGGGCCGGTGCTGGCCGCGCAGTTCGGATATTTGCCGGGAACGCTGTGGATATTGGTTGGCGCGGTCTTTGCCGGATGCGTGCAGGATTTTGTGATCCTTCTTTTCTCCGTCAGGCGTGACGGCAAATCGCTCGGCCAGATGGCGCGTGAAGAAATCAGCAAGACCGCCGGCACCGTGGCATTTATCTCGGTGCTCAGCATTTTGATTATTCTTTTGGCCGTGGTGGCGCTGATTATCGTGAATGCGCTCAAAGACAGCCCGTGGGGCGCTTTCACCATTGGAATGACAATTCCCATCGCACTGCTCATGGGCGTTTACCTGCGCTATCTTCGCCCAGGACGCGTGCTGGAAGCTTCCGTGCTCGGCTTTCTGCTGGTGGTGGCGGCCATCTTTGGCGGACAGTGGGTTTCACAATCCACGCATGCCTCAGCATTCACGCTGGCCGGAACCACGCTGGCGATTCTTATTGTCGTCTATGGCTTTGCTGCGTCGGCTCTGCCGGTTTGGCTCCTGCTGGCTCCCCGCGACTACCTGAGCACCTTTGTGAAACTTGGCACGGTCGCAATCCTGGCGTTGGGAATTGTGCTTGTGCGGCCCACGTTGCAGATGCCGGCGCTCACGCGCTTTATCGATGGCAGTGGGCCGGTTTTTGCCGGCAATCTCTTTCCTTTTGCCTTCATCACGATCGCATGCGGCGCCATCAGCGGATTTCATTCGCTGATTTCCAGCGGCACTACGCCCAAGATGATTGCCCGCGAAACTCAGACGCGGATGGTGGGCTATGGGGCAATGATGTGTGAATCGTTTGTAGGAATCATGGCGATGATTGCCGCATGCACGCTGCAGCCGGGAACTTATCTGGCGGTGAATAGCGGCGCTGGGATGGTGGGCGGAAATCCCGCGGCTGCGGTGGCGAAAATCAGCAATTGGGGTTTTCCCATCACTGCCGATCAAATGGCAATGTTGGCGCACAACGTCGGGGAGAAAACGCTTTTCTTCCGTACGGGCGGCGCTCCGGCGTTTGCGCTGGGCATGGCCAAGATATTTTCTGACAGTCTGGGCGGCACCGCCGTGATGGCCATCTGGTATCACTTTGCCATTATGTTTGAAGCGCTGTTTATCCTGACGGTGCTTGATGCCGGCACACGCGTGGCGCGCTTTATGCTGCAAGACGCGCTTGGCCATATTTGGGAACCGCTGGGGCGGACAAGCTGGTATCCAAGTATCGTTGCCACCAGCGCCGTTACAGTGGCGGCCTGGGGATATTTTCTCTGGCAGGGCATTCGCGATCCTTTGGGAGGGATCAACTCACTCTGGCCGCTCTTCGGCATTTGCAACCAGTTGCTGGCAGCAGTGGCGCTTTGCGTGGCGACCACGATCATTGTGAAGATGGGCCGCGCCCGTTATATATGGGTGACACTGGCGCCCCTCTGCTGGCTGGTAGCGGTGACGTTTGCTGCGTCATGGCATAAAGTCTTTGATCCCAACCCACTGATTGGCTTGTTGGCGCATGCCCGCCAGTTAGCAGCCGGGCCGGCCGTAGCAGGACTGCAACGCAGAATTTTCAATGACCAGCTTGATGCCGCAGTCTGCGGGATTTTAGTGGTCCTGATCAGCGTTATCGTGGTCGAGTCAGCGACGCAATGGATCAGCGTGATCTCCGGTCGGCGTAAGCCGGCGACGCAGGAAGCGCCGTTTGTGGCAACGCAGTATGCGGAGGAGGCTTTATGAAGAGATCAGGTGATCTGGTGATCGGGAAATCGGGTGATCGGAAACGCGGGTTCACCGCGGAGACGCTGAGGCGCGGAGAAAACCAAAAACCGACCACAGAGGCACGGAGACACGGAGAAAACCTCAACAAACCTACCACTGAGACACAGAGACACGGAGAAGAATCGGGAGAGTGTGCTGGTTTGTATCAGGGCACGGGCTTCAGCCGTGCCGCAAAGAGCAAAAACATATGGGCTTTAGCCCCTGCGGTTTTTGGAAGAGCAATGCGCACTTTCCGCGCCGCATTGCGTGAGATCTTTGACGAATCTGCCTATGATCGCTTTCTGCTGCGGAAACACGCCTCCCGCTCAGTCGCGAGCTATCGCGAGTTCACGCGCGAACGCGATGCCGCCATGCTGGAGAAGCCGCGGTGCTGCTGACATATGAGCACCTTTCTTCGTTCACTACGCCGCCGCCAGGAACACATAGGCTATTTTGTTATTTGCTTTTTCCTTATTGTGCTAGGCGTTGCGCTGCAAAAAACAGTGGGCTGGTGGGCAGTGATCGCTCTTTGGGTCGCACTCGTGTTCCTGCTGGAGCTTGTATATAGATGGATCATTGCAGTGGGTAATCGAAACCGGAGAACGTGGTGGGCCAGGCCACATAAGCCTGGTTACTGGAACACATGGAGATGGTCACTCTATTTGGGAGTGGCGACAGTGTCGCTGATGATTCATCATCCCTTTTTACGTTACGCTTCACTGGGGCTACTTGCTGGAGGGGTGCTCAGTGCCGGCGTCATTCGTTGGGTAAATCGTAACGACCAATTCTGAAATAGCAGTAATGCGTCTTCTCTCGAATGATAAAAAGAGGTTACACTGCTCCTAATGCGTGTCCTGGGCATCGACTGCGGCAGTGAGTACACCGGCTATGGCGTGGTGGAAGAAACTTCTGACCGGAAACTTGTCTGTCATGTGAATGGCGCAATCAAGCTGAAATCGGGTACGGCCATGGCTGCCAAGCTGCAGAAAATCTTCACTGACATCACGGCCATCATCGTCAAACACCAGCCTGAGATCATGGCCATTGAAGATGTGTTTTATGCGGTGAACGTAAAGAGCGCGCTCAAACTGGGACAGGTGCGAGGCGTGGCCATGCTGGCTGCATCGACATCTGGCTTGCAGGTGGCGGAGTACTCGCCGCTATCGATCAAATCCGCCGTCGTCGGTTATGGGCGGGCAGACAAGATTCAGGTGCAGCAGATGGTTACCCGGCTTTTGAATTTAGCCGCGCCGCCGGAGCCCACCGATGCATCGGACGCGCTGGCTATTGCCATCTGTCACATTCATACAGCGGCCACCAACAATCGCTACGCGGCGGTGTCGCGATGAAACGGGCTGGTCTCATCATTTTCCTGCTGATCTTGGCCGCGCAGTTGGCATTGTCGGGACAAGACACGCAACAAAATCCCGTTCGTCCGACAATTACATTTGATCGTGTATGGGAAGCTTACAAGCCGCAGAACGTGACCATTACAGTTCAGTCAACCGGCTCGGCCAGGTACGTCTCGCGCAATCCTTTCACGCCGCCTGAGCCGGGAGCGGATCCCGATTACACACTCGACTTCACTCTATCGTCGCGGAGCCAGCAAAAGCTTTTCCGTGACGCCAGAGAAGCCAATTATTTCGATGGCGATTTTAGTTTCAAAAAACATGTAGTCGCCAGCACGGGGAAAAAGACCCTGACGTATTCCGATCCCGTGCGCCACTTCAGCACCACATACGATTATTCAGACAATAAGGCGATCGAGGAGATCACGAATCTTTTCTCGGGGATTTCCAACACTATTGAACACGGGCGCAAGCTGGCGTACTTGCACCGCTTTGACAAACTGGGTCTGGAAGACGAACTGAAAGCGATGGAAGATGCCGCTGAAAGCCACAATCTGGCGGAAGTGCAAATCATTGCACCCATGCTGAAAAGCATCCAGGACGACACCAAGGTGCTGAATATCGCCCGCCAAAGGGCCAAAAGGCTGCTCGCGAAAGCCAAGTCTGAGTGAAGCAACCAGCAGTTCTGACTGTAATAGTTAAGTATCGTCAATAACACTTAACAATAAGAAACTAAGTGGCCAGGCAGCGATCTAATACAGTAGCAATGCTTTTGAGGAGGGTTTATGCTGCGCCACTATTTGATGTCGCAAAACCCAATGAGTCGCGGGCGCCTGCGTAAGACAGGGCTGCTCCTTTCGATGATTTTCGCGCTGGTATTTTCTTTAGCGCCGCTTTCTCACGCACAAGATGTTGACGATGAAGACGGGCATGATTCGCAGGCGCGGATCGTGCGCATCAGCTATGTTGAAGGCGACGTGCGGCTGGACAACGGTCACGGCTATGAGAGCGCGACCATGAACGTCCCTCTCACAGAAGGCAACTGGCTGCAGACGGGCCGTGACGGTTGGGCTGAAGTACAACTCGAAGATGGCAGCCTGATCCGGCTGGCTCCGGATAGCGTGATTGCGTTCACGCAACTGGCGCGCGCTTCGTCGGGCGCGACGCTCACCACAGTCGACCTTGACCAAGGCGAAGCCGAGTTCAAGGTTGCGAAGCATGATGACGGCGACTTCAGCGTCACGGTGAAGAAAAACGCCATCGCGCTCACGCATTCCGGCTCATTCCGCGTGACCAGCACCAATGCCAATCCGCTGGAGGTTGCGGTATTGAAGGGTGAAGTCAGCGTGAGCGACACGGATAACGGCGGCGAAGTTGCCGTGAAGAAAAATGAATCGTTTGTTCTGGATCCCAATGACCCGGCGCGTTATGCGCTGGATAAAGGCGTGGACACGGACGATCTGGACCAGTGGAGCACGCAACGCGACGATGCCCTGGGCACGTACGCTTCTGCCGGGCAGGGCTACGCGCAGTCGCCTTACCAATACGGAGCGAGTGACCTGAATTACTACGGCCAGTATTATGACGTTCCGGGATACGGCGAACTCTGGCAGCCGAACAATGTTGGGTATAACTGGGACCCGTTCAGCAATGGCTATTGGAGCTACTCTCCCGGCTTTGGCTATACCTGGGTTTCTTCTTATCCATGGGGCTGGATGCCTTATCGCTATGGGCGGTGGGTATTTGTGAACGGACGCGGTTGGTTCTGGGCCCCAGGCGGATGGAACAGATGGTATAGCAGGCCTCGGCTGGTGAATGCGCCTGCGGGATTTCGTCCTCCGCTTCCGCCCGCAGACAGGAGAATTGTGAACCGCGGACCGGTGAGAAATCATCCGGAACCGCCTACTGGAAATGTGGGCAGGAAAACTGGTGGTCCAGTCGCAGGACGGCCTATGGACCACGATGGCAACGTCCATGCGCCTGGGCGTTCCAGCGGAGATAAAGGCAACAAGCGCGTCTACACCAACGATGACGTGGCAAGAGTGCCGCGGACCGACAATCCGCCACCGCAGCCAAAGCCAGACGTCAACCATGATTACGGAAACAATGATCACGGACAAGTTGAAGGCGACCGCAGTCCGAAAGTTGTGGATCAGCAGCCCGCTCGGGACAATGGCGCTCGTGGAGGCGACTTCAATCGCTCACGCGATAATCATCGGCCGACACCTGAACCGGTAAAACGTTCGAACAATGAAGGCACGCCGCCGCCGGTACAGACGGATCGGCAGCACAATCCGCCGCAGCAGACTTACACGCCCGCTCCGCAACGGCCGACGGAACATAATATTTACACGCCGCCGCCTGCTCCTGTGCATCAGCAGGCAGCGCCACCACCGCCGCCGGCAGCGCATCAATCGGCTCCGCCGCCAGCGCCTGTGGTACATCAGTCGGCGCCGCCGGAAAACCATGGGAGATCGTCGGATGACAACTCGCACGGGAGACCAAAGTAGGAGCTTAACCACAAAGGACACAAAGGGGCGCGAAGGTTGATTTTAGTGCCCCCTTTTATTTTGGATGCCAGTTGGTACACAAAACGCCCCAAAGCTCACAGCGTCGCGGTTAGGACCAACTCACCCGCGACGCGTCATCCTGAGGCGAGTTACGCCGAACTGCAAAGTGCTTCGACACGACTTCTGCGAAGCCGAAGGATCGGCTCCGCTGCACCGTAGGGCTATCCAAGATTGCGTGGAGGATCGGTTGCCCTGAAGAGAAGCGGAGCAGATCCTTCGCCGAGCATCCGCAGCATGGTAAAGGAGCAGAGCATCGTGCTCGGCTCAGGATGGCGTATTCACGAGAATAGAGATTGGTGATTCTGGATACAGCAATCCCAGAACCCGCTTTAGCATATCTCGATGGAAGCAGATGCCAGTTCACAATGCAGGCGTCGGATCATACAGCGAAGAACGATTTCCAAACCTTGCCTTCCTTTGTGTTCCTTCGTGTCCTTGGTGTTTAATTCTTTAGTTTTCGGAAAATCTGCGCCGTGGTTTCCAGCGGCAGCGCTTCGGCCCGGACATCGGCTCGCACGCCCGCTTCTTTCAAGCTGTTGCGAATGATCTCTTCGGAATAATCTTTTTTCAAGTTATTGAGCAGCGTCTTGCGCTTCATGGCAAACGCGGTTTTCAGGAATGCGATGAACTCCGCCGGGTTTACCTGCAATTCGGCGGATCGTGGCGCGACGGTCAGCCTCAAGACTGAGGAATGGACTTTGGGAGGAGGCGAGAATGCTTCCGGCGGCAGGGTAAAAAGATTCTCGACCTTCGTATAAAGCTGCGCTGTAGCTGAGAGCATGCCGTAGTCGCGCGTGCCCGGACGAGCAGCGATACGGTCAGCCACTTCGCGCTGGACCATGATCACAATCACATCAAACTGCTCATGAAATTCAAACAGCCGTAGAAGGATATCCGACGTGATGTAGTACGGCAGATTTCCCACCACGCGCGCGCGAGAAGGCTTAAGCGGGCGCAGATCATCCAGCGGGCCAATCGTGCGGTTCAGCACCGTCCGGAAATCCAGTTTGAGCACGTCCGCTTCAATGATCTCCACCTGCGGTTGCAGGCGATATCTAAAGCGAAGCTCCGTGGACATCATGCGGTCCAGTTCCACGGCGATCAGCCGATGAGCCCTGCGCGCCAGCACCTGCGTGAGCGCGCCCTTGCCAGGGCCAATTTCGACGACCACGGAATTGGAGACGTCGCCCAGGGCGTCAACAATCTGCTCCGCGGCGCCCACGTCGGCCAGAAAGTTCTGGCCCAACTTGGGCTTTTTCACCGCTCCCGAATTGGCCCTTTTTGTTGCCGCCATTTAGAATTTTCTATAGCAGGTTCGTGCCGTGTTCTGTATTTACTGCCACGGAGGCCCCCGTGAAAATCGCTTTTGCCGCTTCTGAGTGCGTGCCGTTCGCCAAAACCGGCGGACTGGCTGATGTTGTAGGCGCTCTACCGCAAGCGCTTGCCGAACTGGGCCATTCCGTTTCCGTGTACCTGCCTAAATATAAACAGACCAAACTGCCGGACGCCAAGGTGCTGCTGCGCAGCATTACCATCCCATTCGACGATCAATACCGCTTCTGCTCAGTGCTGGATGGCGGAAAACGTTCCGGAGTGCAATTCTACTTCATTGACTATCCAGAGTTTTTCGATCGGGAAGCGCTCTATGGAACTTCCGCCGGCGACTATCCCGATAACGCGGAGAGATTCGCGCTCTTTTGTCGCGCCGTGCTGGAAGCTTCCAAAGTTCTGGGCGTGCCGGATATTTTTCATTGTCACGACTGGCAGTCCGCGCTGGTGCCTATCCTGCTGCGCACCAGTTATGAAGCTGACCCGGTTTTCCGCGGCACGCGCACGGTATTTACCATCCACAACATCGGCTATCAGGGCATTTTTCCCCCGGACACGCTGCCGCTGCTCATGCTTCCCTGGGAACTTTTCACCATTGACCAGATGGAGTTCTGGGGCAAAGTAAACTTTCTGAAAGGAG
>DASXJO010000298.1:0-2284 GCA_036497385.1 Candidatus Angelobacter sp.
TTTTTCTACTGATTGTCGCGGTGTGGTGGCATGCTTAGACTACATTCATATGATCGTAGAAATCACCAGACTGCTGTTGGGCGTGGCCATTGCTGTCTTTCACCGCCCGCTGGCCACCATGATGATGCAGCAGGAACGCCAGCTCGATGGGTTTTTCCGCAGCCGCGGCGTCGAGCTGCCCGCGCCTCCCAGTGACTCGACTGCCCAAAATCTCTACTTCATGATCGGTATCTTCATCGCCTTGATCGAATCCGGGCGCATCTGGCTCTCTATCAGCTAAGGCACGCTTCTACACTCCAATATTTAATCTCTGGGCATTGGCGGAGTCGTATCCGGTTTTCGTCTGAAAAAGAAGCGCGCAATCAGCAGCAAGGCAATTGCTCCCCAGCCAAGATATTGCGCCAAGGCGTGCCTATGCGGATCAGGAGACGACCTCACCACAAAGCCTGCCACGGCCATGCCGATTGCAACGATCAATATGACCCAATAAGCTGCTGGTCTGTTTCCCATAGTTTCCTTTTCTACCGCCCCCAGTCTGTGGAAAGTTACGTCGACAATCGCCGCGCTCACCATTTAAGCTACATCATCTCGCAAGAACCGGGCCTTACACCAGTGTGACCCAGGGCCTTGAAATACATTTTATCGTTGCTTTCCGCCCGTTGAATGCCCTGCTACTGCTGGCACACCTTGCTCCGGCTGGTTATGGTAATTGGGGAACGCAGGATGCTTGGCCACGGGCAGCGGATTTTTCTTGAGCGAATCCATCACCAGCGTAACGGCTTTTTCCAGCTGCGGATCATGCCCACTGGTCCAATCTTTGGGCGTGATTTCAACTTCATAGTCGGGCTCAACGCCGTGGTTCTCAACGTCCCAGTCTCCGCTACGATTGTAAAAAGCCACACGCGGCGCCGTAACGCCGCCGCCATCCATGAGCGCGGGATAGTCATAAGAAGAGGATTTATTGCGGTTCCTGGGTCTTTCGAACGGGGCAGCAGAAATTTACTTCTTGTCTTTCCTAAGAACACGATACCGATATTGTTTCGACTTGAATACCTTATTCAGATACGTACCCTTCGAGCCTTCTGCCATAAACGCTTCGTACTCCTCCGCGGGAACTCCGAAGTAGAGATATATGTCGCCACTCTCACGAAACTCAATCTCCAGCTCTTGCCTCGCCGGATCGTATCCCATGGCAGCAATACTCGTCGAATCCACTAAGGTGCGTCGAACTGCAGGCTCAAGCAACACCGCTACATGCGCAATGGCCGCATTATCTGTTCCTATACCCTCCGGGGTTTTAGCCTTGATGCCCACCTGGTCAGGCTTCACCTCCAGCAACTCAGCCACCCGTGCCTGAATCTTCTTTGCATGCGGAACGATCTTGGGCTCCGCCAGAATCAGCGTGGAATCAATGTTACTCACCGTGTAACCAGCGAGCCGCATTTGTATGAAGGCCTCTTCAAGGAAAACGACGGAGTCGGCGCCTTTCCATTTAGGGTCGCTGGGGGGAAAGTAGCTGCCTATATCGCCCGCCGCAACCGCTCCCAGCAGGGCGTCGGTAATGGCGTGAAGAAGAACATCGCCATCGGAATGGCCCGCCAATCCTTTGTCGTGCGGAAGTTCCACGCCACCGATTTTTAGGGGGACACCAGATTTGAATTCATGTGAGTCCCAACCGTAGCCTATTCTCATAGTTTCTTACCGCTGATTAACGCTGATGACGCTGATCTGAAAAGATTCAAGAAGACCCTCCTTGGGCCCGGGCTTGCAGATGCTTACGAGCATTTTCGAGCACCAGTCGGCGAACCTGCGGCCGAGGGCCGAAGTTCAGGACAAGTCCCAGTTCCAGCGAAGTAGACCGCAAGTAGTTCAATAATTGCGCTTCGTGGGCGGGAAATCCGTTCCGCAGTTTTCAATTCAAGCAGGAGTACGCCGTTTACAACTAAGTCAGCCCTGAAGTCACCAACGTTTTGTCCGCGAAAGAAGACTGAAACAGTGACCTCTTCCTCAATGGTCAAGCCCTTTTCCAAGAGTGCAAGACGAAGAGCATTGCGATACACAGATTCCAAAAAACCGAACCCAAGTTCGTTGTACACGTCATAGAAGACACCAATGACCGTATCCGTCAATTCAGAGTACTTAAAATTGTTATCGACTCTCATTCCAATCAGCGTCATCAGCGCAAATCAGCGGTAAGAAATTACCCCGCCAGTCCCTTCGTGGCTCTCTCAGCCTGGGCGAAATATTCCGCCAGTTCCATGTCCGCCGGCGTGGTGATCTTGAT
>DASXJO010000299.1:0-3849 GCA_036497385.1 Candidatus Angelobacter sp.
CCGGAATTTACGGTGGAAAGATCAAACTGGAACGGAACGCCAGGCTTGAAGGTTTCCACTACCTGGGCCGGCGCCAATCCTAATGACTGCGCTCGCGCATGTCCCGCAAGAGCAGCCAGACAGGCCAGCCCGCATAACAGGCGGCAAATCATTTCGCGGCTTGTATTCATCCTCATCATTTGCTTATGGCACCGTCATGGTAAAAGTCAGTGTGGCGGAATCGCTTCCTCGAAAGGCCGACCCGCCGTTAGTATTGGAAACAAATAATCCTAGGAAGCGCGTGATGGAGCTGCGATTAGCAGCCGCTGCGGTGATTTGCGTGGCGGTACCCGCTGTGGTCCCGATATTGGTATATGGACCGGCGCTGGCAGAGGCATCGCGCAGAATTAAAATGGCCGGATGGGCAAACGTTGTGCTGACGAAAGTCTTGATCGTTCCTGTAGTTGATCTGAATGCGGTAAAAGCCGGCTGCAGAATGTATGGCGTGGAATAAACCACACCACCCGCAGCAGCGACGGTCGTCAATCCAGCGCCGGGACCAAAACCAAGGCCGTTGACGTTGCCAAAATTCATCGAAAAATCGACGCCAGGCGTGATGGTCAGTCCGCCGGTGGCTGTGGCCAAAGTAAGCCGCACGGCGTCCTGGACGGTTTCACCTGTCGGGGTGTCAAGACGGATCTCTGCGGTGGCAAAGTTCTTATTGTTTGTCGTATCCGTTGCCGTCAGGGTGATACGTGCCGTGTCGACGCCGGTGAATGACGACGCGCCATTGTTGTCTGGCACAAAAATAGCCAGGCCCGCGGTCACAGTCTGATCGGTAATTCCCGGCGCTGCAACTACCGTGGTTGGGGCTGCAGCAAGCAATGACATGGCAGAGAAATTTCCTGACGCGTTGCAAGCTGAACTGCTGGGGCAACTCTGCATGATGAGTGCGGCAGGATGCGTGAAATTCGAGTTCACAAACGCGGTAACAGCGCCACGATGAGGATTTGGCAGGCCGGAAATTGTTAGTTGATAGTGCGTGAGGTAAAGAGCGCCGTTGGTAAGAGGGATAACGGTAACGCCGGTGCCTGGCGTTCCGATTCCCAGTGCATTCATCGTACCGAACTGGCCTGAGTGAGTGGTCCCGCCGCCGGCAAAGGTGATCCCGCCGGGAGCCGCTGAAACCGTAAATGTCCCGTTCTGGGCTGCGGCAGGTTTGGTAAGTCCAATTGCAGCAAGCGCCAGAATGATGAGCGCTGAGAGCGGCCTTGTAATCGACGCACAACACACCTTCCCGCCGGACTTGACGACGGGGAGGTGTGTGCGTCGAAGGTCTTCATACTCTCTAAAACTCATTGTCCTAAATGCAGACAGGGCAACCGCGGCAACTGAAGAGAAGCTCGCAGACTACTGAACTGTCAAAGTAAAAGTAACGGTTGCAGACTTGGCGCCTGTCACGGTGGCGCCGCTAGCTGGCGTTACCGCCACGCCGATGAAGCGCGTCTGGGTTGAACCGTTGGCCGCATTGGTCACGATAGTGTCAGGCGCTGCGGTGCTCACAGCCGTAAAGTCGGTCACGGCGGCTGGAACGGTGGCGGAGTTGGCTGAATCGCGAACGATGAAAATGTTATTCGGCGCGGCGAAATCCGTAGTCACCTGTGCGGTGATCGTGTTTGTGGTGGCAGTCTGGCTGGTGAATACCGGATTCAGGTTGTAATCCGACCAATAAATTGCATTGCTGGTTCCCGGAGTTGCCGGGGCAAATTTGTTGCAGTTTCCGGCATTGATTCCCAATGCATCGACGGTGCCGAAGTTCATGGTGTAATCCGGCGTGCCGCCCGTTGGTGTGACAGCGCAATGCGTTACTGCGGCTGTGCCTGTGCTGAGCGTCAGCTGAACAGCGCTCTGGATGGTGGCCGAAATTTGCAATGTCGGCGACACCGTGTTGGTATTGACCGCCGTTGTACCGGCGAATGCTGCTGTGGAGAGTGCCATCATCCCCAGGGCAAAGATCGTAAAGTATTTTTTCATTTTTTGAGCTTCTCCTCGTGCTCGAATCACCGGGCAGCGGTCTGGATCAACAGCATTCTGCCCTGCGTACCTGTTCATTCTTAAGGGGTTCCAAGTTTGTGACAACGGTACTTCAGTAATCCGCACATTACTGTGCGCGATTTAGGTGCAATTTCAGAGGGGCCTGGACCGGGGGAAGTTGATCACGATTCTACTTACGCTGTAACCCGCCACAACTGGGGATTCACCCTAGGAACCACAGTAGACATTGCCTTAAAGTGCGCCAATGAGTGCCAAATCAGCTGACTTTTAGGTCTGCAACAATGGCGCGCAAACACCAGCTTTTCCGCTGGCATCTAAATTCGCAGGCAGTCGATTTCAGACGAAGTGGAGGGGTGAAGATGAAGAAACTTTTAGCTTGCGCCTTAAGCGGCGCAATGTGTTTTGGCGTGGTCGGGACCGGGATTGCCCAAGAACCCAGCGCCAACTCGAGTGGCAACGTGCAAAGCGCAACGGGGCCGCTACGCATGCAAGATCGAATCTCGCGCGAAGTATTTCATGAACTGATAACACTGCCGCAGCTCACGATTTTTGACAACCTTCAATACAGAGTGGACGGCAATAAAATCACGTTAATGGGACAAGTGCGGGATGCAATCCTGAAAGACTCGGCGGAAAAAGCCGTCAAGCACATTGAAGGCGTGGACAGCGTGAATAATCAGATTGAGATTTTGCCGCCTTCCCCAAACGATGATCGGATCCGCAGAGAAGTAGCACGAGCGCTTTTTAATGACGAACGACTCTTCCGTTATTCCATGGGATCGCTTCCGCCGATCCACATTATTGTGAAGGGCGGCCACGTTACGTTGGAAGGCGTTGTGGATTCGCAAGGAGACAAGAACGAAGCCAATATCCGCGCCAATGGCGTTCCCGGGGTCTTCTCAGTGGACAACCACCTGCAAGTGCAGAAGTCCTGATTTAGCGTTAGTTTGAAAGCGTGAAAGGAACCGACGGAGGAGATTTTTCCTCCGTTTATTTGCGCGCGATTTTTCCGGCTAAGAGGCAGGTGGTGCCGCGGCCATCGTCGGCGGCGCGCAGGTTATTTGTATTATCAGAACAATAAGCCTTGCCGTGGCCTGCCACCGGCTCGGCGATGACCCGAAACATTCTTGACGGCGTCCGGTCACATCCGGTGATGGTGAATTTGTAGCCGTTATAAAGCCCACCCGCAAATTCGGCATCCATGAATTTGTACATGCCTTCTTCGTCCATCCCTTTGCCGATATTCACCAGGTTGGAAATATTGCATGTATAACCTGCGCCGGGATGCGCCTGGACATACAGATTTTCCGCCATGCCGATCATCCGCACCGCTCGCAAGGGATTCATCTTGGGGCGCTCGTCAATCACCACAGCCGAAGAGGCCGGTGTCTCTCCGCTTGCACCAGCGGCAGCAGCAAGCGTCGGCTCCCACCAGGATTTTTCCAAAATGCGCGGATCGCCGACCGGCAGCGTCGTTATCATGGTGAGCGTGGTCAAACGCCAAATGCCTGCCTGGTGCTTTAGTTTGGCCAGAATCTTCAGGCTTACCGGGATCTCACGCTCCACGCCATTGCGTATCAGATGTAATGACAGCCCCATGCTGTCTTCATCCCCGCGCTGTTCGTCGCTATCGATCTCTACTTCATAGCGCTCATGTTCTTCAGGATTGTTGAAAGCAAAAAGGATAAGACCGATATCGAAGGACTGGAAATGGTTGGCATCGGATGATTTTGCACCCGCCAAGACTTGTATCGGGTTGGGTGCATTATCGGGTGAACTCTTCATCAGATTCTGAAGCTTGCTCTGCATCTCCAG
>DASXJO010000300.1:0-7219 GCA_036497385.1 Candidatus Angelobacter sp.
CAAGGCCGGCCAAACCGAACAGGCGCTTGCCGAATTCAAAAAGCTTCTGGAACTCCATCCTGACTATACGAACGGCTACTTTATGGCCGCACAGACGCTGGAGCGCAACGGCCGCACGGCTGAAGCAAAGAAAATGCTGGAAATCGGCGTGGAAGCCGCCAAGCGCACCGGGAATAAACATGCACTCTCTGAAATGGCGGGGATGCTGGAGGAACTGGGATAGCTAGCTTTCCTGAAATCCCGAAGCGAAGCGAGGGATCGCTACCGATGATGAAAGCTTTGTTGCTAGTCGATGCAAAAAAGCGCGAATGATTCAGAAGCTAAAGCCGATCGTGTACATTCGCGTTAATTCGCGGCCACTTCCGACCGCTTCAGCCATTTCTCAATTCCCATCCAGCCAATGATCAGGAGATATGGCGCGCCCACCATATCAAGAATAGTTGGCAGCCACCATGCTTTGTTCAACCATGCTAATGGGCTTATCAAACACCCTGCTGCGCCCAGACAGCCACCCACAATCGAGATCGTTGCCGCGGGATTCTTGCGCCTCATCCATGAGCACACCGTCATCTTGTTGAAGGCCATCACGCCCGCTGCCAGCGCAAACAGCAGCCACGCTATGGACCATCGCAAAAGCATTCCCATCTGAAGCAGAGAACGCGCAGGCGCGGATTTCTTGTCTAGTAAATTGGCAAAAAAATCGGATTGCAGTGATAAGTCAGTAATAGGCAAGGCCAGATTTGGCTGATTGCCAATTGCTGATTGCTAATTACTTTTCTTTGCCGCTTCCGCCATCACCTGCGCCGTCGGCCTCAGGGATTTGCGGATTCTGCGTTCCACCACTCCCGGCAAAGCTTGATACATACTGATGATCATTTTGTAGAACTTCGGCACTATCACTTCCCTTTTACGCTTGAGCAATCCCTGCAAAGTCGCATCGGCTACGACATCGGGAGTCACGGCGTATTTTACTGACGATCCCACACGCTCGGAGTGCTTGCCCTTCACCATGTTTTTCACAAAGTCGGTGGCAATATAGCCGGGACAGACGGTTAGAACGTTGATGTTGTGCCGCAGCAATTCCATCCGCCCTGCTTTGCCGATAGCATTCATCGCGTGCTTGGTTGCTGCGTATCCGGACATATACGGCGTGGCAATATGGCCTGATACCGATGAAATATTCACAATGTCGCCGCTGCCCTGCTGCCGCATGATCGGGATCGCGGCCTGCATGCACTCGACCGCGCCAAACAGATTCGTGTCGAACATTCTTCGCAGCTCGGCCATATCCATCTCTGCCACGGCATCATTCAATCCAAAGCCGGCATTGTTCACAAAAATATCGATGCGCCCAAACTTTGCGACTGCGGTTTTCACCAGCGCATCCACCTGGTCGCGCTTACTCACATCACAGGCGACGCTGAGAGTATTCGCGCCACCGCCGATGCGCTGCTCCGCCGCCTTCGTCCGCGCCAGATCACGCGAGCACAGCACCACCTTGGCCCCTTCTTGCACGAACAACTTGGCAATAGCCTCACCAATTCCCATGGAAGCGCCGGTAATCACAGCTACTTTGCCTTCAAGTTTCATGCCAGCTTTGTAGTTTGAAAGCGCATTTAAGTCAAGCATTCAACACTCAGGATTTTCAGCCCTGAATATTTTCAGCTTCACCGCGAAATCTTTTGAAACACGGAGGAAAGGAGTAAGCGGACGAATCGGGGAAAACAATAATTTTGGTTCTGCTTCGCTCCGGTTCCTCTGTTCCTCTGCGTTTCAAAGATTTCTGTTAGCACTGCTATGCCGCTCCCGGACTGAATGCTGACTGCTGACCCGCTGACTGTGCTATAGAATGAACTTCGTGCCTCTGCTTCCGCTGTTTCCGCTTGAAATCGTGGTCTTTCCCGGCGCTCCGCTGCCGCTGCATATCTTTGAGCCCCGCTATAAAGAGATGATCGGTGAGTGTCTCTCTCAGGAGCGCCCATTTGGCATGGTCAGAGCGAAAGAAAGCGCGCTGGCCGCCATCGGATGTTCCGCCAGGATTCTGACCGTACTCAAAAAATATGAAGACGGACGGCTGGACATTGCCGCTGAAGGCGCACAACGCTTTGAGATCATACAAGTAAACCAGGAGCGCTCTTTTCTTCAGGCTGAAGTCGCTTTCTTTGAGGACGAGCCCTCTATAGTGAGCAAGGCCTCGGCGGAAACCGTTATCCAGTTGCACGAGCAGCTATTTGCTGTGATGGGCCAAACCGTTGAAGTTGAGCGCGACGCGGCTTATCTCTCTTATCGTCTGGCGCAGGACTTGCCGGTGGACCTTGATTTTAAGCAGACACTGCTGGAGATGAAATCGGAAGCAGAGCGCGTGGAAATCCTTACGGAGTATTACCGCGCCACAATTCCCAAAGTGGAAAACAGCCTGCGCGTGCGCCAGCGGGCCAGCGGCAACGGGCATGTGCACTAGCATTGAACGTTTTCGCGCTCCGTGGCTCACCTTCTGAGTAGTGATCGGGAACTCTCAGCGTATAATTATTTTCTAGAGGCCCTTCATGAATCTTCCCCCGACTCTGGGCGAGCTCAGGAAAAGTTCTTTCTCTGAGCAGCGGCTGCGCACTCGCAAGGTAAAAGATGAACTCCGCGAAAATCTGATTGCACGTCTGCGCAGCGGCGAAACTATTTTTCCCGGCATTATTGGCTATGAAGATACGGTCGTTCCCCAACTGGTGAACGCCGTTCTTTCCCGGCACAACTTTATTCTGCTTGGCCTGCGCGGACAGGCGAAGAGCCGCATCCTGCGCGCATTGACCACATTGCTCGATCCGCAACTGCCGTACATTGCCGGCTGCGAGATTCGCGACAACCCTTACGAACCCATCTGCAAACGTTGCCGCGAGCTGATTGCCCGCGAAGGCGACAAAACTCCCATCGCATACCTGATGCCCGACGACCGCTATGTGGAAAAGCTGGCCACGCCGGACGTGACCATTGCTGATCTCATCGGCGATGTTGATCCGATCAAGGCGGCACGGGGCGGGCACGATCTATCGAGCGAGATGACTGTGCATTACGGCCTGCTGCCGCGAGCAAATCGCGGCCTATTTGCCATCAATGAACTGCCTGATCTTGCGGGAAAAATTCAAGTCGGCATGTTCAACATCATGCAGGAAGGCGACGTCCAGATTAAGGGCTAT
The DNA here is from genome assembly GCA_036497385.1 of Candidatus Angelobacter sp. Taxonomy (GTDB): domain Bacteria; phylum Acidobacteriota; class Terriglobia; order Terriglobales; family Acidobacteriaceae; genus Angelobacter. Next base: position 3,189 of record DASXJO010000300.1, read on the forward strand.
CCGTTGCGCCTGCCGCTCGACGTGGCGTTGGTCTTTACCGCCAATCCTGAAGATTACACGGCACGCGGCAAAATTGTAACGCCGCTCAAAGACCGCATCGGCTCGGAAATTCGCACTCATTATCCCGGAACCCTGGAAGAAGGCATCAGCATCACGGAGCAGGAAGCATGGCTGCATCGCGATGGACTGGAGCTGCATGTTCCTAAATATGTCCGCGAAGTGGTGGAGCGCGTGGCTTTCCTGGCTCGCGAAGACAAGAAAATCGACAAGCGCTCCGGCGTGAGCCAACGCCTGCCGATCAGTGTGCTTGAAAACGTAATTTCCAATGCCGAACGTCGCGCGGTGCGCAGTGGAGAAAAGACTATAGTGCCGCGCATTGGCGACGTGTATGCCGCGCTGCCTTCAATAACCGGCAAGCTCGAACTGGAATATGAAGGCGAGATGCGCGGGGCCGATACCGTTGCCCGTGAGCTGATACGTACCGCGGTGGCCAAAACCTACGACACATATTTCAAAGAGCTAAACATGCAGCAGGTAGTGCAGTGGTTTGAACTCGGCGGCGAGATCAAACTATCAGACACCGCCAGCGCGCATGAGGTCCTCGAAGGACTGAAAAACATTCAAGGACTCACGGACAAGCTTGCGCCGGTCGGCATCAAATCGAAAGATAAACCTGAGGTGCTGGTATCCGCGGCGGAGTTTGTGCTGGAAGGGCTGCACGCGCATCGCAGAATTGGCCGTTCAGAAGAGCGCGTCTTTGGGGCAGAAAAACAACCAAAGCGGCAGGAGCGTCCATTTGAGCGCGGCGATGATGATCCGCCGCCGATGCGGAATCGAAGGCCTTACAACTAGTTCTGAAGGCGAACAGGGAAGTTGCCGCAGATTTTCGCAGATGAACGCAGATAAAACAATTGGCCGCGAATGAACGCGAAATTCGCGAATTGTGCTGGCTAATTGCTAAGTACTAATTGCTAAGTGCTGGTTTTCATGAAGTACACCAAATACTCCAAATACGTTGCCGACCTGGCCGACGAAATGAGCATGGAAGACCTGCTCAGTGCGCTCTCGGATTACATGCTTGAATCAGGGTTCCAGAGTGATTCCATGTACTTCCAGCAAATGGACGACCATTCGCTCGACGCTCTGCGACAGGCCATCCAGCAGGCGCTGGAAATGGGCGACTTCATGGACGATGAAATGCGCGAGCGCCTGGAGCAAATGCAGGCGGACGGCACGATGGACGAGCTTATCGAGCGCCTGATTGAGCGCATGCAGCAGGAAGAGCTGATTTCAGTGGACCAGCCGCACGATCCCGCGCGCCAATCGACGACGCCCGGACAGACCGGCGAAGCCCAGACCAATGCGCGCTTTGAGATCACTGACAAGAGCCTCGATTTTCTCGGCTTCAAGACCTTGCGTGATCTCCTGGGCTCGCTCGGCCGTTCCAGCTTCGGACGACACGATACGCGCGATCTGGCTACCGGCATTGAATCCAGCGGCGCGTCCAAGCCATATGAGTTCGGCGACACTATGAACCTGGATATCACTGAGACGCTTTCCGCGGCCATCCAGCGTGAAGGCCTGCACCTGCCGCTGAACATTGAATACTCTGACCTTCAAGTGCACCAGTGCGAGTATCAATCATCCTGCGCGACGGTGGTGATGCTCGACTGCTCACACAGCATGATTCTTTACGGTGAAGATCGTTTCACGCCCGCCAAGAAAGTCGCCATGGCGCTCTCACACTTGATCCGTACGCAGTATCCGGGCGACTCACTCTCGCTGGTGCTGTTTCATGATTCGGCGGAAGAGATGCCTATCTCGCAGCTTGCTCGAGTGAAAGTTGGCCCGTATTACACCAATACGCGTGAAGGCCTGCGCCTGGCCCAGCGCATCCTGCAGCGTCAGCGCAAGGACATGAAACAGATCGTAATGATCACTGACGGCAAGCCTTCAGCTCTCACGCTGGAAGACGGCAGGATTTACAAGAATGCTTTCGGACTCGATCCGCTGGTCGTGAGCCAGACACTGGAAGAGGTCTCACGCTGCAAGCGTTCCGGCATCATGATCAATACGTTCATGCTGGCCTCCGATTACGGGTTGGTTCAGTTCGTCCAGAAAGTCACGGCCATGTGCAAGGGCAAAGCGTATTTCACCACGCCGCAAAATCTGGGCCAGTACCTTTTGATGGATTACATGTCGCGGAAGATGAAGACCATCCACTAAGCTTTAGGCTCTCGAAAGCCCACAGCTTGGATCATGATTCTTTTGTGGCCGCCGTCTCATGCACCACATCTTTCACATTCTGGCGGCGGAACTTATCTGCCTGGCGGGTGGCCAGCACGCGAACGCGCCTGGCGGGTAGCGTAACCGGCTCAATCTTCTCGAAACGTCCACGCTGAATTTCAACATCAAAGCGGAACCAATCGCTCTTGTATAAACGCCCGGCGGAATAGAAGCTGACCGAAGCCGCGATCGTGCCTTCAAAATCATGGCCGGTGATTGCTAGAATGCGCTCTCCGATATGTTGCGTCCAGGTATTGCCACCCACAAGCGGATCGTTGAGGTACTGGCGTTCAAACGGCATGGCATGGGTCATGGTGCGCAACTGCACAAGCTGGAGCAGCACGGCGGCTCGCGCCAGGTTGGTAATCACGATCTTGGCGTCGGCGGTAGATGCGCGTTCCAGCCGGACATGCAGTTCCGGCGCCCATTCGCGCTCAAACTGCTCGCGTGAAAGTTCCAGTCCGCGATCGGCAGCTTTGGCATACCGCAGCGTAGCCCGCGCCAGCACCACGCTCAGGATAGTGGTAACAATGGTGGCCGCCACAGGAACATATTCCAGCAACGTTGTATACGGAACGCGCGCGAACGAAGCCATCAGCATGGAGAGACAGCTTAGTGGACTTTACCGCTTTCCCCGAGATGCGGGACGTGTCGGGGCTTTGGTAATCCGCAAAAGTAACTACGCGCGTAACTAGCTGAAAGCGAAGAGAAAACTGCCCACTCGTCTAGCCATCCCTAAAGCAGTATGGAGCGTGTCTATCCTTCGTTTTTTACCGCTGCTTCAGCCGCAAGGAATCCAATTTTGGAGTGGGTACCGTCACAGAACGGTTTGTTCGTGGATGCGCCGCAACGGCAAAGCGCGATCGCCTGTTTCCCGCTGATGTCTACTTTTTTGCCATCGGCGTCAGCAATTTCCAACTGACTTAGGTCGCCGCTGACAACGTAAGGACCGGTCTTTTTGATGAGGATATTAATTGCCATGCAGTTCCCTCCAAGGAAAGTTTTACGTCTAAACAATCTATCATGTTTTTGAAATCCCGAGCGAAGCGAGGGAACCCTATAACGATCGTGATGTCATTGAAACATTTTGAAAGAAACGACTTGTTCCTGAGCAGTCTGGAAGAGGGCAGCGATCCCTCATGCGCAAAAATGCGGGCATTCGGGATTTCAGAAAAAGCAGATGCCCCGATCTTCCACAGTATCCGTCTCGTTATCTTTTCTTAAACGCAACGTTCACCAGCAGCTTGTCGCCTTCTATATCCACGACGTTGCAGAAAGTCCGGTCGCCCCGGCGGGTGAAATCGAGACCAACGCGGCTGCCGCCTACCCGCATGTTGCGGATGCTCAGGTTCTCCAGAAATTCCGGCAGCGCAGGGTTCACAATATTTAATTCTCTTCTGGCAGCGCTGGGGCGTATACCGAGAACTGACAGCAGCATGAGAAATACCGCTCCCGACGCCCATGCCTGCGGCGAACACGACACCGGGTACTTTACAGGCTCATCATGCTCACGGCGCTGAATGCCGCAGAAGAGCTCCGGCAGGCGGTAATCACGGAAATTAAGCGCAGCCTGGAACAGCGCGGTGAACAACTGGTTGGCCGGCTCACGAAATTCATACAGTGACATGCCATGCGCAATCAGTGAATTGTCATGCGGCCATACAGACCCGCGATGATAGCTGAGGGGATTGAAAATACGTTCATTACGCGACATGGTGCGCCAACCCCAGCCGGAAAACATATCG
>DASXJO010000301.1:0-4269 GCA_036497385.1 Candidatus Angelobacter sp.
CGCGTCAGCATGTTTCCTGAAGAACGCGATTTCCAGATTGCCGATGGCGTTGACCAAATCCGCCACGTGGTGCGCGCGCAGGTGAAATATGGCGTGGACGTGATCAAGATTCTCGCCACCGGCGGCGTGCTTTCAAAAGGCGATAGTCCAGGCGCTCCGCAATTTACTCCGGAAGAGCTAAAGGCCGCCGCAGACGAAGCGCACATGGCCGGGCGCAAGATCGCGGCGCACGCCCACGGCACGCAGGGAATCAAGAATGCGATTCTTGCCGGCATTGATTCAATCGAGCATGCCAGCTTGATTGACGATGAAGGTATCCGCCTGGCCAAAGAACATGGCACTTATCTGGTGATGGATATTTACAACGACGATTACATCCTGGGCAAAGCCATTGAGTTTGGGCTTCCGCAGGAAAATGTGGAGAAAGAAAAAAAGATCGGCAAGTTACAGCGCGAGAATTTTGAGCACGCGGTAAAGGGCGGCGCGAAAATGGCGTTTGGCACCGATGCCGGAGTTTATCCGCACGGAGACAACGCAAAGCAATTTTTTTATATGGTGAAATTTGGGATGACTCCAGCGCAAGCCATACGCGCGGCCACCAGCAGCGCGGCTGATCTCATCGGACGCGCTAAAGACGTTGGCACGCTTGAAGCGGGCAAATTCGCTGACGTCATCGCCGTGACCGAGGATCCGCTCCAGAATGTGCGCGCGCTGGAAAATGTGGGCTTTGTGATGAAAGGCGGCGTTGTAGCAAAAGACCAAATCACGCGCACTGGCTCATCACGTTAATTACGGGTGCGGTTCTCTCCGGGACTTCAGGATATACTGACAGTGGCGTTTCAGGACGCCGCCCGTCCGCGGAGAGGACCGAGGTCCACCTGACTAAGATTGACTTAAAGGCATTGCGAATCTCCTTTTCGCCCGAGACAGCGGACCAGGGCACGACCAAAGGAGGTCCGTCTTGGCAGATCGTCACTTTCCTGTTCGTCCTAATCTTGAACAACTCAAACACCAGGCAAAAGACCTGCTTCGCGCCATCAAACAGGGCGAGCCTTCTGCGCTTGCGGAGTTACAGAAACATCATCCTAAAGCAATCACGCCAGAACACGCCAAGCTCGCGGATGCGCAGCTTGTTCTGGCCCGGAGTTACGGTCTGCCAAGTTGGCCGCGTCTGGCTACCGCCTGCCGCATGACAGATGCAATATGGCGCGGCGATGCGGATGCAGTTCGCGAACTGGTGTTGAAAGACCCTCGGCTCTTGCATGATGACGCGCGCGGATTGCCCAGCAACTGGGGACCGCCCATGTCTTACGCCGCAAACATTGGCCAGAACGAAATCATTCAAATGCTGCGTCAACTTGGCGCGGTTGACCTGCAACACGCGTTTGATCGCGCATGCTTGCAGGGAAAGCTGGAGGCCGCCCAGCAGCTTTATGACATGGGCGCGCGTCCGGAAGCCGATGCCGTAATGGGACCCTGTGAGACGCTGAACGATAATGGCTTGGCGTTTCTGCTCGAACTCGGCGCTCCACTTGCCGACAAGCATGGTGATCCGTTGGCTCCGGTTGCGCTGCTGCTCCAAACTTACTCTCGCTATCCTGAAGGCAAGCATCGTTGCCTTAAAATTGTGGCGGAGCAGGGAATTGCGTTGCCGGATACGCCGCCCATGGCGCTGCATTGCGGACGGATTGATCTGCTGGAGAAACATCTTCTGCGCGATCCGCAACTTCTTTCCCGGACATTTTCCCACCAGCAGATTTTTCCGCCAGAGCTGGGATGCCATGCCGACGAATCGCACGCGCTGCATGGTACGCCGTTGGCCGGCGCCACGCTGCTGCACATTGCCATTGACTACGACGAAACAGAAATCATGCGCTGGTTGATTGAGCAAGGCACGGACGTCAACACAAAAGCAGTCGTGGATGCCGACGGATTTGGTGGTCACACACCGCTTTTCGGATCCGTAGTATCGCAGGCTTATCGATGCTCTGTGCAGGCAGACGACATGGTTGCGCGCTTGCTGCTGGACCATGGCGCCGATCCAAATGCTCGCGCGTCACTACGCAAGCGGCTGCGTTTTACTAAAGACGATCAAATGCACGAGTATCGTGACGTAACACCCCTTTCCTGGGGCAAGCGTTTTCACGATCAGCATTGGGTCAACCCAGCGGCAATGCGGCTGATCAGTGAGTGCGGCGGACATGACTGAGCGCGAGTAAAGAGCGCGGCTGGGGGCGATGCGGGCCGTTGCCACCAGCGCAGCCTCTGGCTACGATTAACATTGAACAATCTCGTTATCGTCACTAAGGAGGGAAACTCATGTCATGGAAGAGGGCAATTTTATTGGTTGTATTTTTTAGTTTCATTGTTCCGCTAAGCGCCATCCAGCAAGTTCCTAATTCGTCTACGCAAGCGGCCGGTTCCCAGGCCGGCGCGGCCAGCGCCGCGGAAAATGCACAGATCCGTCAACTCGGAAACAGCCGAGGTAATGATGCTCAGGCGCTGCGCGACGACATAAGGAAAATGCGCGCGCTGGTGGGGCAGATGCAAAGCAATCTCGCGTTTGTGGACAACACGCAGTCACCGCTGAAACATCAGTTCCAACTTGATATCGATATGTGGAACGTTCTCATCAACCAGATGGAACGGAGATCCTATTCAAATTCGCGCTGAGCCGTTCCATGTTCGTTGCGAAGGCTTACTCAATGGGTCGATCTTTTACCTGCAAGAGTACATATGTCGGCAGTACCGTTGAAGTTTTTGCGCAAAGTGCGAATATCTAAGTACCACAAATAGAGACAGCCAGACGGAAATAACTTTATGGAACTCCCCATGTCACAACTCGAACAAGAGCCGCCGGCGAGACGCTGGTCGCGCCATAGGATCGACGTTCGTCTGAAAGTTTCTTTTGCCAATGAAGGGAAGAATGACTCTGCATTCGGCCGCGCCAACAGCCTGAGCCGCGGCGGCATTGGCGCTTACATTCCGTGCTCCATCCCGGTTGGTACAGCCGTGCGCCTGGAGCTTACGTTCCCTTATTCGTCCACAGAGGCGAAGCTTGATGCGGTCATCCGCACCTGCGAAGGCTTTCGCTATGGGCTGGAATTCACGCGTGTCACCGACGCCATGCAGGAAATGATCGTAAAAAATTGCAATGGCGCCGAGCTGTTGCAGTAACCAGCCAGTGCAATGTCGGCTTCCGCGCTTGTGTAGAATGCCAGACGGAGATCCCTCTGACATGCTCAAGCGTTTTGCGATTACTCTGCTTTTTCTGCTCGCTTCATCCATCGGCTTTGCACAATCGCCCCCGACTAATGCAGCGCTGCCCAACACGCGTCCCGAAACAGGCCCAAATACACGCCCAAAGCTACGCACGGTGACGGCGTTTGTGCGGCTCAATCGCGCGACGTATCAAGCGCAAGTGGCTGAAGCGTTAAAGATGCTGCGCGCGGCCAAAGACGCGTTTACTAAAGCGGGTTATGAAGTTGAGACTTTGCGCATTACCACGCAGCCCTTTCCCGAATACATAAAAGGGTTGACGCCGGAGCAGGCGCTGGAATTCTTTCATGCCTATGACAAGCTGTCCCAGCAGGAAGGATTCACGCCAGACATTGGCCCAGCCATGAGCAAGGACGCAGATGATCCAAAGCAGGCTGAACTGCTGGCGCGAATCCTGGCCGAGACGCAAGACATCAACGGCTTTGTCGTCGTGGCGGACGATGCGGGAATCCATTGGAACGGCGTTCGCGCTGCAGCGCAGGTCATCAAGTATCTGGAAGAGCACACGGAACATAGCGAAGGCAATTTCCACTTTGCTGCAGGAGCATTTCCGCCGGCGGTCGCGCCATTCTTTCCCGTGTCCTATACATCAGACGCGGGACACGGCTTTGCCATTGGCCTGGAGTCGGCCAATATCGTGCAGCAGGTATTTGCCAATGCCAAAGGTGATCTGAATTCAGCAGGCGACCAATTGACTACGGCGCTGGGCGCTGAGGCAAAGAAAGTGGAAGAGATCGCTCATCGCATTTCCATGAGCAGCAGCTGGAAGTACCAAGGGATTGACCTTACGCCGGTCCCGCTCAAGGAAATTTCCATTGGCGCGGCCATGGAATCACTTCTGCATGGTGAAATTGGGTCCGCCGGAAGCCTGAGCGTGGCTTATACCATCACCACGGCGGTAAAGCGCGTGCAGGTGCAGCAAGCCGGCTATAGCGGACTGATGTTGCCGGTGCTGGAAGATTCGGTGCTGGCGAAACGCTGGGAAGCAGG
>DASXJO010000302.1:0-2587 GCA_036497385.1 Candidatus Angelobacter sp.
CTGGAAGCCCATCGCAATGCTCCGTACTTCAAGCAGTACGTCATTGGCGGGCTGGACGCGATTATGGAGAGCCGCAGCCGTGATCTATACGAGCTGATCGACTAGTTAGGCGGGAGAAACACTCTTACATCGACTTAGACGGAGGAACCGCGTTAACGTTAGCGTTCCTGCATCTGCAAGGAAAAGATAGTTTTAGCCGTCTGCAAAAAGAGCCATAACACAGCCAGCTGCACTGGTATGATAAGCGCATACCCCCGTGAAGCTTGATAAACCTTTTGCTGCCTCCTTTTCTCTCACATGCGCTTTTTGAGAATTCATGTCGGCGGCTGCGAAGCCAAACTTTTTGTGAGCGGTTAAACCCAATCGCGCCGGCAATGATTGCAGCCGCCGGTCCAAATATCTTCTGATGATCAACATGGAGGCACCTTTGAGAAGCAAGTTCATGCACAAAATCGCCGGCCTGTTCCTGGCGGTTACCCTGATCGGTATCAATTCTTTCAGCCAGAGCGCTCCGCCCAAGCCGGCGGCAAGTCCGGCGCCGAAGACAGCGACGCACTCCACAGCGTCACCGCAAATTCCTATACCTGACATTAAGTACACAAAGTTTGTCCTGAAGAATGGACTGACGGTGCTGGTTCACGAGGACCACAAAGCTCCCATTGTGGCCGTGAATACCTGGTATCACGTTGGTTCCAAGAATGAGAAGCCCGGCAAAACCGGCTTCGCTCATTTGTTTGAGCACCTGATGTTCAGTGGCAGTGAGAACTTCAATACCACTTTTCTCAACGCCCTGGAGCGCATTGGCGCGACCAACTTGAATGGCACCACGAATAATGATCGCACCAACTATTTTGAGAACGTGCCTACCTCCATGCTGGACTACACGCTTTTTGCCGAGAGTGACCGCATGGGGCATCTGCTGCCGGTGCTGGACCAGAAAAAACTCGACCTGCAGCGCGGCGTGGTGCAGAACGAAAAGCGCCAGGATGAAAACCAGCCTTATGGCGTGACGGAAGAGCTGATCGTCAAGAACACTTACCCAGTGGGGCATCCTTATTCCTGGACCGTCATTGGCGAAATGAAGGACCTGGATGCCGCCTCTAAAGATGACGTTGACGAGTGGTTCAAGACTTACTATGGCCCCAACAACACCACTCTGGTAATCGCCGGCGATATTACTCCTGAAGTCACGCGCCAGAAAGTTGAAAAGTATTACGGCGAGATTCCTGCGGGGCCACCCATCGGGAAGCAGGAAGTATGGACCGCCAAGCGCACCGGCACGCATCGCGGCTGGGTGCAGGACCGGGTTCCACAAGCGCGCCTTTACCGCATCTGGAACGTTCCACAGTTTGGTTCTCCCGAAGAAGCGCAGCTTGATCTAGCCGCGCAGGTCTTGGGCCATGGAAAAACCTCGCGACTCTACAAGCGCCTGGTCTATAAGGACCAGATTGCCACCAGCGCCACGGCTGATAACGACAGCAACGAAATCGGCGGCCAATTTGATTTCACCATTACGGCCAAGCCTGATCAGGACCTGCAAAAGGCGGAAGCGAACTTCCGCAACTCTGAAACGGCTGCTGATGAGGAACTGAAAAATTTCCTGAAGAATGGTCCTACAGAAGCTGAACTGCAATTGGCCAAGACGCAGATCTTCGGCAATTACGCGCGCATCGTGGAGCGCATTGGCGGCTTCGGCGGCAAAAGCGATTTGCTGGCGCGCTGCCAGACCTTTACTGGAAATCCTGAGTGCTACAAGGACTACCTCAAGCGGATTCAGGCGGCCACGCCTGCGAGTGTGAAGAAAGCTGCCAATGACTGGCTGAGCGACGGCGACTACGTGCTTGAAGTGCAACCATATCCCGCAAACTTAAAGACTGACGCCAAGCTCGATCGCTCCAAGCCTCCGGCAGCGGGCGAACCAATGTCACTCAAGCTTCCGCCCATGCAGAAGGCAACGCTTTCAAACGGGCTGAAGATTGTACTGGCGGAGCGCCACACCGCGCCGGTCGTAAACTTTTCACTGCTTGTGGATAGCGGTTATGCCGCCGATCCATCCAGTGCTCCCGGAACTGCAAGCTTCTCGCAGCGCATGCTGGAAGAAGGCACACCGACGCGCGACTCGCTTAAGATCGGCGAGGAACTGGAATCGCTCAGCGCCAACTTCAATGCTGGAGCGAATCTTGACTGGGCGTTTGTTAACCTGAACACGCTTACGCTAACCATGGATAAAGCGCTTGATATCTATGGCGACCTCATCCTGCATCCGGCATATCCGCAGAAAGAGTTTGACCGACTGCAGAAAGACAGGCTCGCCGCCATCAGGCGCGAGAAGGTCCAGCCGCAAGCGATGGCATTGCGCGTGGTGCCGCAGCTTCTCTATGGCAAGGGCCATCCTTATTCATTGCCATTCACCGGCAGCGGCACTGAAGCCAGTGTAAGCAAGCTTACGCGTGAAGACCTGTCCAAATGGCATGACACTTGGTTCAAGCCGAACAACGCAACGCTGCTGATTGTGGGAGATACCACTCTGGCAGCCATCAAGCCCAAGCTGGAAAAACTTTTTGCGGGATGGAAGTCCGGCGAAGTG
>DASXJO010000303.1:0-4005 GCA_036497385.1 Candidatus Angelobacter sp.
ACCGAAGACTGCAACAAGGTCGTCATACAGACGACCTGCTTGACCTTCAGTGTCCTCTCGCCTGTAACTGAGGAAGATTGAGCCCATTCGGCTTACCGACGCTATCACAATAGGCGCAGATGGCGACTCACGCGAAACATCTGCATCTTTGAACGCGGGAGGCAAGAGTACGTCCAATCAACTATGAAACACCTCAGCGGCATTCTTCCGCTACTTCGCGGCGCCGTGCTAGTGGTGGGATGCACCAGCGGCTTTCAATCGACCGACTCAGGATCGACCGCAGTCTCTGATTCCACACCTGACACGAGTACTCAGGATTCGATTGATCGGATGAACCAGCAAATGGCTAACGACGCAGCCAACGCAGCGGCCCAGCAGCAATTCCTTGCCGGCATGGCAGCGGCTCAAGAAACGAGGAACAACGCCAACAACAATCAGGCAACTTCAAACTGGTAATCCAGCGTTTCGTTTCAATGCCAGTCCGGCTCGGACCTCAACTTCTGCGGATGTTTGGATGAGACTTGGACTCATTTTTCTGGCGATTTTAAAACAGACTTGAATTTCTCGAATTTCTTTCCGTCGTCCTCGCTCAGCAACCAACCCATCGCATCGGTTGCGAAGTCCACGATCTTCTTTGCCTGCTCAGCAGGGATCTCGTCGACCAGGTATTTGAGCTCCGTAAAGCTTCCAGTGGCACGCTTTATCCCATCGGCCAGCTGACTTTTCTGATCTTTAGGCGTTCGGAGATTCTTAATCACCGAGATCGTATGATCAATCACACTGTCCGCTTTTGGATCACCCTTGCCATCGGGAAGCGGCAGGCTCTTTGAGAGTTCGGCGAGGAAATTCTCGACTGCTGAGACGTCGCGCCTTTCACCGTGGCTGTACATCGTGCCGCCGCCGTTGACGATGTAGGCCAGCACGTAGCAGCTTTTGCGACAATTGGAGATCGCCTCGCGCCAGCTCTGAAGATCGATCACGAGCTGAAGATTCTTCTGCCCGAGCGCCTCCTCGGTTGTAATGCGCTTCGCTGTCGCGTAAAACTCAGCCGCCTCATCCTGTCCGACCTCACTCAAGCCCGTGTATTCGGTCAATCTCTCTTCACCGAGCTTCAGCGCCTGTGATATTGTTAACGGCTCCTTCTTCTCATTGGCGTCCTGTCCAAAGGCAGAACCGGCCAACGCGACGAGCGACAACAACAGAATATTCGTTTTCATCGGTATGATGATTACGACAGCGCGGTGTTAAAGACGATCAGATTTCCACTCGTTCGCCAACCCGTCTGGTCGAGCCGTAGCTTCAGCGAACGTTCAAGCCGCAACGAAAACTGGTCACTTGCTGTAACTTCTTACTTTCTCCTTCTTGCTTCTTACTTTGTTAAGGCGCCATCCCGATTTTCCAGAGATATCCGGGAGAAAAGCCTTGCGCTTCTCAACAAGACAGTCTTTCAATTGCTATTCACAGGAGGAAGCGACCTGAAGATTTTGATACTATCTGTCGTTTTGTTCTCAGCTGGCCCTGTATGGGCGCAGAGTGCCAACGTCAGTGCCGAGACCGCAAACAGTCCGAGCGAGCGCAGAAATTGACCGTCGTACTCTGGATCATCGAAATAGATTTTCATGTAAGCTGCTCCTTTGTGACAGCGAATACTCTACAGGCGTGCGCGGCGTCCGCTCAAAACCTGTCCTAGCTTTGCGAGGGATCGTTGGGCTTTCGGCGGTTCCCCGCCATAATTTCGAGCGCTGCCTGTCGGCACTTCTCAATAAGCGCTTCCGGGTCGAGACCGGATGCCTCGACGTTTCGACCGGCGCGCTCACGTCCAAACGCTCGATAAACACCTGGCGAGACTTCATCCGCGTCGAAGGACCAATCTGGAAGTTCTGGAAAGCTGCGAATAGTTTATAGGGTCAGAGCTTAAGCCAAATAATTCGGGAACTTCGCGGTTTGTTTCCTGTAGAAATAGAGGGAGGACAAAAATACGCCAAAAATCTAGCGTCTAATGATGTAAAGTCGACGATTACAACCAAACGGGGATTCGATGAAGACTTTCTCTTTGCCTATTACGCTATTGATGGAAACAATTGCTCTGCTTCTGAGTTGCCCGAAGGCAAGCGCGGCGACAGTCGACGTAACTGTTGCGCCGAACGGCGATCACGTTTTTTCCCCTTCATCTGTAACGATTCACCCAGGTGATACGGTCCGATGGACATGGGCCTCGGGGCGTTTCCACAGCAGCACCTCAGGTACTCCCGGGGCGCCCAATGGAATTTGGGATTCCGGAGCTCTCAGCCAGTATGCTTTCTTCAGTCAAACCTTCAATAACACCGGCAATTTTCCGTATTACTGCATAGTACATGGTGAATGCTGCAACATGGTGGGTACGGTCATCGTAGCCAATGCTTCGCCGACGCCGAGACCGACGGCGACAGCTACACCAAGACCGACCACCACGCCCACACCAACCACAGTAGCAAGGGATTTTAACAGGGATGGCTTCCCGGACTACCTGTTGCTCAATCCAAGTAGCCTCGCCACCGTGATTTGGTACATGAATGATAATGTTCGTGTTGCATCGGGCCATGGTCCGGATCTCCCCGCCGGTTGGAACATAGCAGGGCTTGCAGATTTTAACGGCGACGGGTACCTCGACTATCTGCTGTTCAATGCGAGCACGCGTGCAACACGCATTTGGTACCTGCGCAACAACGACCGCATTGGGACAGCAGTTGGGCCGACTCTCCCCGGAGGGTGGACTCTCGCGGGATCTACAGATTTTAATAAGGACGGTCACCCGGATTACCTGCTGTTCAATCCCAGCAGCCTTGTCACCGTGATTTGGTACATGAATAACAACGTTCGTATTGGAGCGGACCACGGTCCGGATCTCCCCGCCGGTTGGAATGTGGCAGGGCTTGCGGATTTCAACGGCGACGGGTACCAGGACTATCTGGTGTTCAATCCGAGCACAGGTGCAACGCGCATTTGGTATCTGCGCAACAACGACCGCATTGGGACAGCAGTTGGGCCGACTGTTCCCGGCGGCTGGACTCTCGTGGGCGCTGCAGATTTTAATAGGGACGGTCACCCCGACTATCTGCTGTTCAGGCCGATGACCCGCGCGACATCGATTTGGTACCTGAGCAATAGCATTCGGGTGGGCGGGGCAGCCGGCCCGACGCTTCCTGGCGGCTGGGAGCTGGTCCCGGATTAGACTTGTAACCGCAGTCATACCGGTTTGCGGAGTCCCGTTAGTGGTGTTCCGGACAAGTTGCGCTATGCCGGCCGAACGATTGTTGACCGAAGTATCTCTTCAATGGGGAGAAAATGGGTCAGAGTGGGATTGCCCTGATTGTACGGACAGTTGGTTAAGGGTAATTTTGCTTTAGTTGGGATTCAAAGTTGATTGGGCCTTGGTAGGCAAGACTGGAGTGAAGTCTAGTGCGGTTATAGAAGGTTTCGATGTAATCGAAGATGGCCGTGCGGGCTTGCGCGAGCGTTAGCGAAGCGATGATGATAGACCAGTTCGTATTTGAGGCTGCTAAAGAAGCTTTCGATAAAGGCATTGTCGTAGCAATTGCCTTTTCGACTCATGGAAGCAGTTAGGCCGTGTTGGCTGAGCAGTTGTCGGTAAGCGGCGCTGGCGAACTGGGCTCCGCGATCGGAGTGGACGATTAGGTTTTGAGAGTAGTGGCGTTGGTTGATAGCCATGCGCAACGCTGCGCTGGTCAGAGCGGTGTCGAGAAGTTGACTCATCGCCCAACCGATGACGCGCCTGATAAAGATATCCAGAACGGCGACCAGGTACAACCAGCCTTGAGCAGTGAGTACGCAGGTGACGTCAGTGACCCAGACGCTGTTCGAGGCAATGTTGCGCCAGCCGATTTTGTAAATTGCAAATGCCGCCGCCGACCAGAACAGCGCGCCGATCAGGCTGTGTGTGTAAGGCATGTAATAAAGATCGAGCGCATTGGTCGCGGTGATTCCGGGAACGAAACGCACCTTCTC
>DASXJO010000304.1:0-4956 GCA_036497385.1 Candidatus Angelobacter sp.
CGGCACCGCGAGTACCAGAGTCAGTCCATCGCCGGCCGGCGGCAGTTTTTCCTGACAAACGGCAAAGATGCTGCTGCTGGGAGCATAGGAAACCGAGAAATCATCAATCAGGTAGCGCTTGCCGTCTGAAAGTGCGTGGAAGGGAAGGTAATGCAGGAATGCATGCGGAACAATGATCAGGTGCTCGGCCGTAAGCTGGTCGCGGATCGGGGCAATGAGCAAGGCGTAAAGCTCTTCCAGATGTGCCTGTGTAGCTTCCAGAAGGCCTTTTTCCAGCCGCTTGATATAGTCCGGGCCCAACCGGAACTTGGCCAGTTGCAATTGCAGCAGGCGAAGCTTCTCGCGGACGCCCAGGATGTCACCCAGCGCCACTATTTTGAACTGCTTACGCGAAACCAGGCAAACATAGAACCGGTTGCGCGCGGTGTAGTACTCAATCAGAAGCGTATTTTCCGGCAGAATCTTTTGCAGCTCTTCCACTGAAACTGTTTTGGCGCTTTGCAGGCTGGCAAATTCCCGGTCTACGCTTTGCACCTGGGAGAAGGCCTTGACCAGAGCGTCTTCATATTTACGGCTCTGCTGACGCAGTTGCTGGATGCGCTCCGGTGAACCGCCCTCAAGGCTTAGTTCTTCGATTTCTATCTGGTGATATGTCCAGTTCAATTTTTGGCGCAAGTCGCGAAATTCTCCCATGGCGGGCGAAAGAGCTTTCGGCTCGCGGGAAGCAATGGAGGAAGCGCGGAAAGCAATCAGGTCTGCCAAGCTGCGTGACTTGGCCTGCTCAATGTAGCGAAATGCCTCTTTCTGCGCCCGGACACCAAAACTAACCGCCAGCGATGTAACAACCAACCCTTCATACACGGCCAGCTTGTTCTTGAGAAAAGCAATCTTCAACTCTTCCTTCCCAAGATTGCTACGCAGGTCTTCCAATTTTTTGAACGCCTGTTCGTAAGCCTGGCGCGCCAATTCGGTATTGCCGCCTGCTTCTTCAGCTTGACCCAGCATGAAATAGGCCTGATAGGTGGCGGGCGAATCAATGTGGGTCAACCGTGAAAGCGCTGCACTGCAATAACGCCGCGCCTCTTCCGGATCGGCGCCCCGCAATTCGAGGGCGGCCAGCAGCAACTCGCATAGCGCCGCTTTCGATGGCAGCACGGAGTTACTGAAATATTGCAAGGCTTTCAGGGCCAGTTCTTCGGCCTCGTCATTCTCGCCGGCCTCGTAATGCACCAGGGCCTTGTATAGATCAATGAGCCCAGGCCATAGATCGTTGTGTTCCTTGACGAACAAATCGCGCGCACGATCAAAACTCTCAAGGGCCTGCTTGTATCGTCCTTGCTGGCTTATCGCAATCGCGGAAAACGTAGCTGCCTTGGCGGCTTCATATTTCATGCCCAATTCCGTGAAAGCCGCAAATGCATCCTGAGCAAGCTCCGTGCCGCCCTCGGTCAGGTTCAATTCCAGATAGATTTCTGATTCGTCCAGATCGCACAGGGCGCGATGATAATGGTCGCCCAGTTCGGCGCAGAGCTTTCGAGTCTGGTCGTAGAGTTCAATTGCGCGGAGGTACTCTCCCCGCAGGTAATGCAGATAGGCCACGTTGTAATCGGCTTCCGCCACCAGCAAAGAGAATCCATGCTCCATGCAGTGCTGGCGCGCCAGACGGTAGGTTTCCTCGGCGCGCGGAAAATCGTTCAAGCTGATGTAACAGACGGCCAGATTGCGAAGCACTGCGGCAACATCCAGAGGTTCGCCGCATTGAAGAAATTCGTTGTACGCGCCTTCATAGAGGTCAACTGCTTGCTGGAACCTGTCCTGACGATAATAGATATTGGCAATATTGCTGTTCAGCCTTGCCAGTCGAAGCCGGTCCTTATGGGCATGAAAAATTGACCGCGCCTGCTCCCCCAGCCGAAACGCCCTTTCATACTGACCGTCATAAATCAGGCTTTGTAAGGCGCCGCTGATGGTGCGCGCATAGTCCACATCGCGACCCAGTTGTTCAAAAATAACAAGGGCCTTTTCATACTCAACGATCGCCTGCTGGTATTTCCCAGTCAGGTATAGAACGTGCCCTACGGCCCGCGCGCTTTGCGCGGTCGAGGAGGGATCATTGATTTGTGCCGCGATCCACGAACCGGCCTGGGCAATCCTGCCGGCTTTTTGCAGGTCGATGCGAGCAAACGTGACGACGGCTTTGTAAAGAGAATCCACGGCTGCAGTGCTGCGCATTTGAGGTCGCGCAGCCAGAAAAGCTCGGCGTTGCTCCTCGTCGACAATGGCCGCCAGATCAATGATCCATTGTTCCAACCCGAAATTCTGCTCTTGGGAGACCATTAGAAGCCCAGCTCAGCCAATATTTTTTGCAACCGGTTGAGACATCGCCCCCGGATGAAACCAATAGATCCCGTGGCCAAACCAAGCTTCTGGGCCACCTCGTTATACGGAACCGGCGGCTGCTCATAGAACAATAACTTCACCAGCTCGGCGCAACGGGGCGTAAGCCGCAGGATGGCGTCGCGCACGGCCTGCTCCTCCTGGACTTCCTGCAGCACCATGGGAGCGGCGGCAATTTCCTCAGCTAATTCCTGCTCCATTGCATCAAGTTCAACTTCTCCGTGCTGCTGCTTCTTCCAGTGAAAACATTTGTGCGTCGCCACGGTGATCAGCCAGGAGCGCAATGATTCAATCTTTCTGACTTTAGAAAGATTGGTGAAAAGGTCAATGCAGACATTCTGGAAAATATCACCCGCGTCATCCGGACTAAAGCCGTACTTGACGGGCACGGAATAGATCAGGCGCTTGTACTTATCGATAAGCGTGTTCCACGCCTTCTCGTCGCCGCTCAGACACTCCTGCACCAGCCGCTCGTCTTCAGCGGTTCCGGCATCACGGATTGTGGCCAAAGTTAGTTCTTTGGTGTTTTCTTCCATCAAATTTTCCGGCGTTGCTTCCGGGTTACTGCTTTCCGGCGGGGGGGTGCCAAAAAAGTTCGTCTGCGTTCCAAAAAGTATACTGTTCAATGATGGCTGGATGGAAATTACCTAGGTTTTCCTGCGCTCCCACCAGAATATTGGGGCTGACCAGATACACCATGGGCAGTTGCTGCGCCAGAATCTCCTGCACACGGTCATATATTTTTTTGCGCTGCTGATAATTCAGGGTACCCAACTGTTTCGCCATAAGCTGGTCCAGTTCAGCTTCCCACGGCGTGGCCGGGGCCTTCTCGCCCAAGTGCCACAAGTGCGTCTGCCCATTTGATATCAGGATGTTCATGTCCGGAGTTGGATCGGCGTCTCCGCTAACCAAGCCCATCACAATTGCGTCATAGTCATGCGAATTCAGTACACGATCGTTGGCTGAGCGGGATTCCAATGGGACCACATGGGCCACAATGCCAATTGCTTTCAGGTCCTCCTGGACGAGCGTGGCAATCTGGCCGCGTTGCGTGTTGCTGGAGCTTACCAGGATGGTGAACTCCACCGGCTGCCCGCTGGAATCCACCAAGGTATTGTCGGGCTTCCAGGAAAATCCTGCGGCTTTCAGAAGTTCGCGGGCATGAGCCAAAGAGCGTACCGGAACAGGAATGGAGGAATTGAACCAGGCCTTATTGCCCGGGCTCACATGAGTGGCCAGCGCCGCGGCTCGATTGCGATAAACCAGCCGCACGATGCTCGCTCGGTCAATGGCTGCAGAAACTGCCTGGCGAAAGCGCACGTCGCGAAACCACTTCTGCTTACGCGCCACCTCCGGCAGACGGTTTTCCGTATCGCTGTTCAGGTTAAACATCAGAAAGTTGTATTCAAGCCCCGGCCCTGCGTCATAAAGCTTGAAGTGACGCGCCTTCTGCTCCGCTTCCAGCGCGGCGTAATTATCGGCGCTAAGACCGCTGATGATCTGCGAATCGCCCGCCTGAAAACGGATCACCTGCGCGTCTTGCGTGGGGACTACAACGAAGGTTAGCTCGTCCAGATACGGCAGCTTTTGTCCCTTTGCATCGACCTTCCAGTAATAAGGATTGCGCTCCAGAACGATTCGTTCGCCGGGGACAACCTGCTTCAGACGAAAAGCCCCCAACCCAGCGATCTGAGCAGGCGGTGTGTTGAGGCTCCAATCCTGCCCGATCTTCCCTGCCTGATAGTCCTTTTCCAGCAGGTGGCGTGGCAGGATGGCCAGCCCATCAAAAACCCGTTCCGCCGCCGAATAAGGTGATGGAAAAGTAAAACGGACCGTATACGCATCCAGCTTTTCCACGTTGATGCGCTTACCTGAGATCACCAGCAAGTCGCGTTCAATAGAATGCACCTGCTCATCGAGATAGACCTTGAAGGTAAAGAGTACGTCGTCCGCGTCAAACGGCTGGCCGTCAGAAAATCGAATGCCGCGACGCAGCTTCAACGTAAATACAGTTCCATCTTTTGAAACTGTCCACGAGTTGGCTAGAGCGGGCTCGGTTTTTTGGGTGGCGCGATTGATGTGAATTAAATCGCCCATCATGCGGCCCAGCACACCAATGGAATTCTGGTCCACGCTGAGGATCGGGTTCAGAGTGCGCGGCTCAGACCGCTGGGCGATGACCAGCTTGCCGCCCGGAATCCCCGGCTCTGAGGTGGTACGCAGAAGGTCTTCCTGTGCAATGGCTTGCGCCCCGGCAAGCAGCGGCAAAAGCACGGCGGCACACAACAATAGAGAGCGACTTAAGCGCACGGGACCCGGCCTTTTGTGTTTGGATTAGATGTTTGATTTTATCCGTTCCTGCAGCGTCTCCGCCAATGAGTGATACGCCAGAAACACGGGAACCGGCGCCAGACCGGGCAAGAGCATCCACCAGTAAGAGACCAGGACATGATATTGCTGCGCCTGGGCCAGCATATTGCCCCAACTTGGAAATGGCTCGCCGATCCCCAGCCCAAGAAATGACAGAATGACCTCCGCCAGAATGAACTGCGGAATCAA
>DASXJO010000305.1:0-3742 GCA_036497385.1 Candidatus Angelobacter sp.
CCCGGCAATAGACGCAGCTTCCGCATCCGACGGTGGAAGGCACAACCACCCGGTCACCTCTGCGCAGGTTGCGTACTGACTTGCCCACCTCTTCCACAATCCCCACTGCTTCATGCCCCAGGATTCGGCCCTGTTTCATACTTGGCGCGGTGCCGCGAATGAAATGCAGATCCGTGCCGCAGATCGCGCTGGAGGTAATACGAATGATCGCGTCGGAGGGTTTCTGTAACTTTGGCTCCGGAACATTCTCCAGAGAAATTTTGCCGATCCCGCCAAAAACAACAGCTTTCATAAAATTATCTCCTCCGGCGCATATCGGCGCTTTACTGGTGTGTGGGCAGATGATGGGCGCTTGCGTCAGCACGCCTCAATTAATTGTGGATCTAAAAACTCCTGCGGTTCGCTTCTGATCTTGGAAGTAGATGCAGGATTTAACGTTCTTCCCTTGTGAGAATGCGTAAGCAATTGTCGGGTTGCCGCGCGGGCCGATTCTTCGTGCTCTCGTTGGGCAGTGCTGGTGAGAGTTGCAGGTGAACTACAAGCGATGCCACCTGCGCTCAATGGTTTACATCTGATGAACTATGCACGGTGAGTGGAGAAAGAATTGGCTAAAAAGAAAAAGCAAGGAATCGTAAATCCAACCCGGCTTGCTTCCTTTGACAAGGAAAAGAAAGTGCAAGTGGTCATTGAAACGCCCAAGGGCAGCCGCAACAAATATGCCTGGGATTCAGACCAGCAGATATTCGTATTAAAAAAAGTGCTGCCGGAAGGAATGTCGTTTCCGCACGATTTTGGTTTCATTCCTTCGACCGAGGGTGGCGACGGCGACCCTATTGACGTGCTGGTGCTCATGGATCAGCCGGTGTTTACAGGGTGTCTGGTGAAGGCGCGGTTGATCGGCGTTATTGAGGGCAAGCAGACGGAGAAAGGCAAATCAGAACGGAATGACCGTTTGCTGGCAGTCGCCGAATCCAGCCACACGCACTCAGACATCAATTCCCTCAACGACCTGAACAAGGAGTTGTTGAAGGAAATTGAACAGTTTCTGATGAATTATCACGCGAATGACGGAACGGAATTTAAGGTTTTGGCGCGCAGGGGACCCTCTGCCGCATCTGCGTGTCTGGAAAAAGCCATCGCCTAAGCAGGGCCAAACCCTCAGCCTCCAATCACATCAAAAATTAGCACACACACAAATTCTTCCGATTTGGAGCAATCATCGTGGCCACTAAAACAAATAAATAGGGCAGAAAATTTGCGGTAGTCACCGGCGCGTCCAGCGGCATTGGCCTGGAACTTGCGCGCGTGTTCGCCGATAACGGCTTTGATCTGCTGGTGACATCCGGCAGCAACAGGATTGAGCGCGCGGCGGACGGACTTCGGGATTCCGGAGTTGAAGTAACAGAAGTGGAAGCTGACCTGGCAACGTACGATGGAGTGGAGAAACTCTGGGCAGCAATTCAGGCCACAGGACGGCCGGTTGATGCAATCGCGATCAATGCAGGCGTGGGAGTGGGCGGAGACTTTGCCCGCGAGACCAGCCTTGAAGACGAGCTGAACATGATCCAGTTGAACGTTACTTCCACCGTTCATCTGGCCAAGCGCGTGCTCAAAGACATGGTCGCCCACGGCTCAGGCAAAGTCTTGATCACTTCTTCCATCGCCGGAACTATGCCTACACCTCTGGAAGCGGTGTATGGAGCAACAAAGGCGTTTGGGCTGTCATTCGCGCAGTCACTTCGCAATGAGTTAAAAGACACCGGAGTGACTGTAACCGCTTTGCAGCCGGGTCCAACCAACACCGATTTCTTCCATCGCGCGGGAATGGACGACACCAAAGTGGGATCGGAAGGAAAATATACCAACGATCCCAGAGAGGTTGCGGAGCAGGGGTACAAAGCTCTGATGGACGGCAAAGACCACATATTCTCTTCATCGCTCAAGACCAAGATCCAGGGCGAAGTGGGAAAGTTTGTACCTGAATCGCTGAAGGCAGAGCAGCACAGGAAAATGGCAGAGCCCAAGACGGGCACTAAATAACGGGCGCAAAATAGCCGCCCGACAAAAATAGGCGCTCAAGCTGAAACGCTTGAGCGCCGAATATTTTATGTCGTCCCTATGCCGCCCTTGGCGGTTTAGTCGTGTCTCTTGTGGGCTCGCTTGTCGTCTTTGAAAGGTCAGCGCCTTTGCGCTCACCGCCCAGCCACGTGATGACAGCAACCAGGGTTGCAATGATTACCACTGTCCAAGTAAGCACCGGAGCAAAGCTTCCGCCATAGCGTTCTTCGGCAAGTTTGGCCTGAATCACGGAGTTTCGCGATGACAGCAAATTTCCCAACTGATACGCCAATCCAGGAAATGTTCCGCGCACTGCCGGAGGCGAAAGCTCATTCAGGTGCGCCGGAACAACTCCCCATGCACCCTGCACCATAAACTGCATCAGAAATCCGCCCAGCGCGAGCAGGGCGACACTGTTTGCATACGCCCACAAGGGAATACATGGAATGGCACAAAGCGAAGCGATAACAATGGCCTTGCGCCGGCCAATCTTCTCTGACCACGAGCCGAAGATCACTCCTCCCAGCAGCGCGCCAATGTTGTAAATGATGGCAATGAAGCCCACGGTCTTTGGCGTGAAGGCATGGTTCTTTTGCAGGAATGTGGGATACAGATCCTGCGTGCCGTGGCTGAAGGAGTTGAAAGCAAACATCAGCACAATGAGAAAAAGAAAGCTGCCGCCGAACATGAGCACGTCGCGGCTAAGGTGCCGTTTTTCTTTGACGCGAGTCTGCCCTTCCAGAAAGGCCGGCGACTCATCGACCTTGGTACGTATATAGATGACCAGGAAAGCCGGCAAAGCGCCAATCACGAACATCCCGCGCCAGCCGACATAAGAAAACAGCGTTCCATAAACCAGCGCGGCCAGCAGATAGCCGACGACATACCCTTCCTGCAGGAGTCCGGAGAAGAAGCCGCGACCTTCTTTAGGAAGCGTTTCAAATGCCAGAGCGGCGCCCACGCCCCACTCGCCGCCCATGGCTATGCCAAACAAGGCGCGCATGATCAGGAATGTATGCAGTGAAGGCGCGAACGCGGAGCCAAGCTCAAAAATGGAGTAAGCGATGATATCGATCATCAGCGTGGGACGGCGGCCGAATTTGTCGGCCATCATGCCGAAAAGAAAAGCGCCCACCGGACGCATGGCCAATGTAATAAAAATGGCTTCCGCGACGGAAGAGACCTTGGTGTGAAAGTCCGCGCCGATAGCGCTTACACAGAAGACCAGGATGAAGAAGTCAAACGCATCAAGAGACCAGCCGAGGAAACAGGCTACGAAGGTATTCCGCTGGACCGAGGTAAGATTCTGCAATCGGCGAAGGAAGCTCATGCGGTTCTCCCCGTGAGAGCTGGCCAGCCTTCCCGCTGGAACTAAGCAATCCAGCTCAGTCCACTTGGATGTCTAAACGAATAAAGATGGATGTAATGGGTTTTTCTTGCGGGTAAGCCGCTGCCGCCATGGCAGGATTGCAGGCCGGGGAAGTTATGTTTTCGCTCCGTGGTAGCACGTCCGGCGAAAGTGCCGGGGCGACTTCTATCACCTCCGTTTCCGCGCTTAGTTTTCAACAAATATAAACTTCCCATTCACAAGCCGTTAACAGGCACAGCCTAGGATCGGTCTTGGCTTCTTTGTCGATCACAATTTCGGGCTCCCAGGAGGCTTTATGAGAATCCTCACCGCCTA
>DASXJO010000306.1:0-27522 GCA_036497385.1 Candidatus Angelobacter sp.
CAGCAGGGAAACAACTGTAACGATCCCCACAACCGCGGAAAAAGTCACAACGTCGGTGGGTTTAATTCCAAACAATACGCTGCTGAATGATGTGGCAAGCTTCGCCGCAATCAATGCGAGTACCAGTCCCGCCGCCACCCCGATTCCCGTAAGTTGCAGCCCGGACTTCAGCACCATCTGCACCACTTGAGAGCGTGAAGCTCCCAGCGTCATGCGGACGCCGATTTCCCTGGTGCGCTGGGCGACTGTATAGGAAATAACCCCATACAGGCCCACGGCCGTCAGCAGCAGCGCGAGTCCGCCAAACGCCTGTAGCAGCGTGGATTGAAAACGCGGCGTGGTCAATGTGGCCGCCAGATACTCGTCCATGGTTTTGATGTCATAGATCGGCAAATCCCGATCCATGGAAGCTACCACGTTGCGTACTGACGGAGTAATGCTGTGGGGCTCCACGCTGGTGCGCAGGCAGACAGTCATGGAACCGAAATTCAGTTGCGTATCAGGAATGTAGTATTCGGTCCGATCTTCCACGTCCAGCCTCTGGCTTTTGACATTGCCAACAATTCCGACAATCTCTCGCGGCTGGGGTATACCGTGATTGGAAGCGCCCGGCGTGATGTGCTTGCCAATGGGATTCTCGTTGGGAAAATAGCGCGTAGCAAAGGCTTCATTCACGATAACCACGCCCGGAGCTCTGTCATTATCGTGGTCAGTAAAATCCCGACCGCTCTTGATGGGAATGTTGAATGTGTGGAAATAGTCCGGAGTAACCACCTTAATGTCTGCCGATGGTTCTTCGGCCTTGGGTACGAGACGTCCTTCAATTTCAAAGGTGATAATGGAATTACTCCCGCTCAACGGCAACGGAGTAACGGCCGCCGCGGAAACCACTCCCGGAAGCGCTCGCATTTTAGAGAGAAGCTGAGTGTAAAAATCAATCTGCTGTTGCTCAGAATATGATTTTTCCGGCAAATCAAAATTCAGCGTGAGCACATTGTGCGGATTCATTCCAGGATCGACGGAGAGGATACGGTGAAAGCTGCGCAGCAGAAGGCCCGCGACAACAAGCAGCATAAGGCCCAACGTGGTTTCAGCCACCACCAGCATTCCGCGCAGCCGGTTATGTGAAGCACCCGCCGTGGTGCTCCGGCCTTCCTTCATAAATTCATTCAGGTTCGGGCTGGACGCTCGCAACGCCGGCACCAGACCAAAGATGATGCTGGTAAGAACTGTGATCGCGGCCGTAAAGGCCAGCACGGTACCATCAAGTTCCGCCCCCTGGATGCGGCGCATATTTGTATTCAGGTTAATAAACAACTTGAGCGCCCACAATGCAAGCGGTATTGCTAGCAGTGCGCCCGCCAGTCCCAGCACCATGCTCTCAGTGAGCATCTGGCGGACCACGCGGATGCGGCTTGCCCCCAGCGCGGCCCGTAGCGCAATCTCTTTGCCGCGCGCACTGGCCCGTACCAACAGCAGGTTGGCAACGTTGAGACACGCAATCAACAAGACCACGGCCACGGAAACCAACAGGATCACCAGTTGCGTACGATTCCTGCCCACCAGGTGTTCGAGCTCTGGAATGACGGTGGCAGCAGGAAATTTCTTGTTCGTATCGGGATATTGTGCAGCCAGATTGCGCGCAATCACGTTCAGTTCTTCACGGGCACTTTCCAGTGATACGCCCGGTTTCAACCTGGCGATTCCCTGCAGGAAATGAGCGCCTCGTTGCGTCGTACTCGGCTGATCTTTAGGGTCGGATGTTTCTCCATCCACGGCAGTCGTTCGCCACAGTTCTGGTGGATCACTTTCCATGGGGAAGACGAATCCAGCGGGCATGACTCCCACAACCGTGTAACTCTGCTTGTCCAGCGTGATATTGCGGCCAACAATGCTCTTGTCGCCATGGTAGGCAGAATCCCACAGATGATAGCTGAGCACCGCAACACGCGATCCTGGTTTCTCCTCATCACGCGTGAAGCCGCGGCCCAAGAGAGGCTGCTTCCCTATCACACTGAAGAAATCGCCGGAAACGCTAACGCCATTGATGTGTAAAGGCTGCGCCAATCCGGTAAGCGTGAAGCTGTCGCCATGATAAGCGGCAAGGCCAGTCAATGATTTTGCCGCGGCGCGCATGTCAAAAAAATCAGGATAAGACATGGCGAACGGTCGGCTTACGTCTGCTTGCTTTGAGAACGCGGACGTCACAAACAGCAGATGGTCAGGTTCCGGCACCGGCAATGGCTTAAGCAGCACCGCATTCACGATGCTGAAGATGGCTGTATTTGCGCCAATGCCAAGCGCCAGAGTAACAATCGCGACAATGGTGAAGCCAGGCGATTTCGACAGGGTGCGCAACCCATAGCGAACGTCTTGAATGAAGGTAAACACACGTCACCTCTGGTGCGCTTTGGCGCATTCAATCAAATGGAAGTTAGTGAATGAGGCGAGCTTTTACGCCATCTCTGCTGCTTGCTGCGCGGCTTCCGTCTCTTCAACCACCTTACCGTCAAACAGATGGATGGTCCGCTCAGCATGCTTGGCAAAGCGCGTATCGTGCGTAACCATGCAGATAGTTGCGCCTTCACGGTGCAGGCTCTGCAGTAGTTCCATTACGGCCTCGCCATTGCGTGAGTCCAGGTTTCCTGTGGGCTCGTCCGCCAGCAGGATGGAAGGCGATCCGCCCAATGCGCGGGCCACGGCAACGCGCTGCTGTTGACCGCCTGAGAGCTGTGATGGATAGTGGCGCATACGGTGCGCCATGCCCACTTTCTCCAGCGCTTCCTGGACGCGCTTTTTGCGCTCAGGAGATGACATGGAGCGATATGTTAGCGGCAGTTCAACGTTCTCATACACGGTGAGGTCGCCAATCAGGTTGAAGCTTTGGAAAATGAATCCAATTTCCTGGTTACGAATGCGAGCGCGATCAGAGAAATCCAACCCCTGCACGGGACGGCTGTTCAGGATGTAAGAACCATCCGTAGGAGAATCCAGCAGACCAATAATGGAGAGCAGCGTTGACTTGCCGCAGCCTGAAGGGCCGGCAATGGCGACGTACTCGCCTTTTTTAATGTCCAGATGGATGCCGGAGAGCGCATGCGTCTCAACTTCATCGGTGTAGAAAATTTTGGTTACGTTTTCCAGGTTGATTAAAGTTTGCCCGCTGCTTGCCACGTTGGTATCTCCTCCGAAAATTGGTTGTTGCTTGTTAACTATTTACTATTTATCCAGCTTGATTCGGTCCTGGTTATCATAGCGCGACATGTCGGAAAGAATTACTTTATCGCCTTCCTTCAGTCCGCCCACAATTTCAATCGTGTTCACGGAACTGCGCCCCAGTTCCACTTTCACTCTGGTCGCGGTCTTCTCGTCCGGATCAAGTTTGAACATTCCTACTGTACTCTTTTCCTGTCCAAAAGCCGGTCTACCCACATAGAGCACGTTTTCCAACTTCTCCTGCGTAATGGTTCCATCCACGCTCAGGTCAGGACGGGCTCCTTTCGGTGGTGGACCATCCAGCTTCACGTCCACTGTAACCGTGCCGGCCTGTACCGCAGGATCAATGCGTGAAACTGTACCATCAACCACGCCATTGTGGGTATCGATCTCAGCCTTCTGGCCGATGATGATGTCCTTGGCTTGCGTTTCCGGAATCTTTAACTCAGCCTGGAGATGTTCCGGCTGCACTACTTTTGCCAGAATGGTTCCCTGCGTCGCCCGCTGTCCAACCTGTACGGGCACTTCCTGCAGGACTCCGGGAATGCCGGCGCGAACTTTCAGAGCATCTTTCTGGCGATGTTTCAATGCCGCCAGCGCCTTTTTCTGGTCAATGGTAGCTTGTTGCACTGCAAGCTGCGTCTCAATTGCTTTGGTGCTTTCAGCAATTCTCTCTTCCTCAATTTTTTTACGGGTCTCCAGTTCCTTTTCCTTGCCCAGGGAAGCTTTCAACACCGCGTCAGAGACTACGCCAATTTTTTTCAGTTCCCTGTTCTGGTCAGCCTCGCGCTTGGCATTTTCATAATCAGCTTCAACTGTCGCCTCGCCGGAGCGCAGACTTGCCAGGTCGCTATCAATCTTTGCCTTGGTATTGTGATATTCAGCTTCTGCCGAGCGCAGGTCCAGATCCGCATTCAGGGCTTCCTGCTCCACTTGGGGATTGGAAAGCTCCATGATGAGCGTATCTGCCTTCACCGGCGTGCCGGGCAGGACCACGATCCGTTCCACGCGAACGTCTGTCTCCGCAGGGATTAGACGTACATCATCCGGAATTGGTATTAGCGACCCCAGACCGCGGACCTGGCGCAGCATTGAGCCGCGTTTAACCGTATCCGGCCAAATGGTTCCAGCATCAACACTTTGCAGGGCTGGCTTGAGTCTGGAAACACCTAACGTAGCGCCCAGAATCGCAATCACGGCCAACACAATCATGGCCCCCTGCTTCTGGCGCTTTCTCTTCTTTACCGATTCGTCGCGTACGATATCCATTGCACCAATAGTGTATGCACAGGCAGTGCCAAAATCCTAACTATTCGTAAATAACTGAAAAGTAAGGCACAACTTCAGTTATCCAGACCCATTTTGGTCCCCAGACTGTCCATTCCAGCAAACTAACTGTTCGGAAACGCACAGTTCAGGTCTTCAGCCAAAACCTCTAATATCCTTATAATATATAGACCAGATCGGCTGCTTTTGGTTATGAAGAAAAATACCTTCCGTCCCCGAATCTTTTCGACCGATCAATATAAGATTACGCTCCCGGAAGGCCATAAGTTCCCAGTTTTAAAGTACGGTATGCTCCGCCAGATAGTTGAGAAGGAAGGCCTTTTCCAACTGGAGCAATCACCTCTGGCCGACGCAGAAACCGTCTCACTGGCCCATGATCCGGATTACGTTGTCCAGTTTACCGCCGGCACTCTGGCGACTGCTGCCATGCGGCGCATCGGCTTGCCATGGTCAGAAACCCTGGTGAACCGGGCAGTGGCCTCTGTTGGCGGGACAGTAAGCGCAGCTCTTGCCGCTCTGGAAAATGGCTGGGGAGCGACCCTCGGCGGTGGAACACACCATGCCTTCCGGTCTGAAGGCGCGGGATTCTGTGTCTTCAATGACATTGCTGTCGCCATCCAGTTCCTGAGAAAGCGCGGCCTCATCCGTCGGGCGGCCGTGATCGATCTTGACGTTCATCAGGGTGACGGCACCGCAGAAATTTTTCAGGATGATCCTGACGTCTTCACGTTGTCCATTCATGGCGAAAGCAATTTTCCTTTTCGCAAGAAAAAGAGCCGCCTGGATGTGCCCTTGCCGGACGGGGTTGAAGACGCTGCCTATCTTCGTCACCTTGATGAAGTTCTTCCCGCCGCTTTCAGTTTTCGCCCGGACATTGTCTTCTACCAGTCAGGCGTTGATCCTCTGGATTCCGATGTTCTCGGGCGTCTCTCACTTACCCATGAAGGACTCATTGCGCGTGACCGCCGGGTTCTTAACGCGGCTCTTCATTATGGTGCGCCGTTTGTTCTTACTTCCGGCGGCGGTTACTCAAAGCCGATTGAACGCAGCGCGGAAGCCCACGCTAATACGTATCGCACGGCGTGGGAGATGTTCGCATCCGTCTAGTGATATTCTCAATCAGCCATGTCTTCTTCCGCGAAACACTCAGCTGCCGAACTGCCTCTGCTTGATTTGTCTGACGTGAGCCGCGCAGTGCAGAAGAGAGAAATTTCTCCTGTTGAACTCACGCAAGCCTGCCTGGCGCGAATTGAAAAACTCAATCCCAGATTAAACGCTTTTATTACCGTAACGGGCACGGCAGCACTGGAAGACGCCCGCAAAGCTGAGGCTGAGATCGCGCGCGGAGAGTGGAAAGGGCCGCTGCATGGCATTCCGCTGGCCGTAAAAGACCTGATCGAAACTGCCGGAGTGAAGACCACAGCCGCAAGCGCTGTGCTGCAAGATAATGTCCCCGCTGCCGACGCTGAAGTCGTCCGGCGCTTGAAGTTGGCTGGAGCAATCCTGCTGGGCAAGCTAAACCTGCATGAATTTGCTTACGGCGGCAGCGGAATCATAGGGCATTTTGGGCCAGCGCGCAATCCATGGAATACCGCGCACGCTACCGGCGGATCGTCTTCAGGCTCAGCCGCGGCCGTTGCGGCGTGCCTTTGCTATGGAGCCATTGGCACAGATACAGCAGGGTCAATCCGGTTGCCTGCAGCCTGCTGCGGAATCACCGGACTAAAACCAACATATGGATTGGTAAGCGCGCGCGGCGTTATTCCTCTTTCCTGGTCGCTCGATCATGTTGGTCCCATGGCGCGCACCGCAGCCGATGCGGCGCTCATTCTGCAGGCCATTGCCACTTATGATCCACAGGATATTGGCAGCCAGAAATTTCCGCCCGTTTATTATCCTTCCGCCATTGAAGAAAGCACTGCCGCTCTGCGGATCGGCGTTGCCCGCGATTACTGGAATGAAGTCGATGAAGAAATCAGGAGCGCGGTTGACTCTGCCGTAACCGCGCTGAGCAAGGCCACCGCCGGAGTTCAACAAGTTGAACTTTCTACCGATACCGATCGCACCGTGGTCCGTTGCGAAGCGTATGCTTACCAGCAAAAATATTTGCAAGAAAATGAAAAGAACTACGACCCGGAAACCTTGAGACGTATCCGTAGTGGCGCAGACGTAATCGCGCCACAATATATTCAGGCACAGCGTGAATTGTTGCAGCAACGTCGCCAAATTTTGCAGATGTTTGAGCGCATTGACCTGATTCTTACACCCACAACGCCCCTGCTTGCGCCAACATTCGCAGAACTTCAAGCCGAGCCTGACCAGCTCCGCAGCAAAGAAATGATCATGTTGCGAAACACACGGCCCGTCAACGTTTATGGACTGCCATCCGTTTCACTGAACTGCGGATTTTCAAAATCCGGCTTGCCCATCGGACTGCAAATAATCGGAGCACCCGGCGCCGAAGGTTCCGTGTTGGCCTTGGCGCACGCTTACCAAAAGCAAACCGACTGGCACAAACAAAAACCGCTCGCGGATAGCGCTTAGAAACTTGTAAATCCTGCCTTGGAAATGCTGATGCTACGTTCACCATACGTTCACCATCTCACGTTTGACCGCGTGTAAACGCGCTGATATATTGGATTTGCGGGGTGGAGCAGCCTGGTAGCTCGTTGGGCTCATAACCCAAAGGTCGGTGGTTCAAATCCACCCCCCGCAACCAAATCTAAGTATCTGATTCTGCAAGTCTTCCCTTCCCGACAAGCAAAAAGTGTAAGAAAAATGTAAGAAAGAATCGCCTGTTTAGGCGCTTTTCGCCTTTTTAGCCGGGGCATTTGAGCGAGTTTCCGGCTGATGCTAGATTGCGAAATCGAGGAAGGGTAATGCCCCCTATGCTTGCACCCGAAATCAGAACCGATCCTCACAGCTCGCCGGCGTGTCAGGAAGCCGAGAGCAGCGTGACCACTGTAAAGGTCTACACGCGCCACAATCGCGGATGCTCAAAGCGACAGCAGTCAGACTGGGCTAGATGCAATTGCATGAAGTGGCTGTACATCTATCGGGACGGAAAATACAAACTGGTCAGCGCCAAAACTCGTAGCTGGGAAAGAGCGGAGTAAAAAGCGCGCGAGGTCCGCGATACTTTCGATCCAATCAGGCAATTGCAGCGCAGTGAGCTACGCGAAAGCGAATGGGACTTTCGATGCAGGAGTGACTGACCTAAGGGGGCTGGCGATACGAATCGCGAAACCGCCACGCCTCGTGCATACGGATCGTGTCACGGGCGCGGAGACGATACTTTACCCGCTGGAAGTTGATCGCTGGAGCAACCGAATCGACTTCGAACAGGCGGACCGGGTGCGCGCCGCGCACAACGGCGCTTTCCTGCACCATCGTAAAAATGGCAATTTCGTCCTTGCGGTCCAATCCGGCCGCCACACCAATCCTGAAAAAGGAACAACATATCTCACGTTTGCCTTATGGAAACCAGAAGGGCCACGTTCTGACTACGTTTCCGAGGGGGACTTAAACGCAGAGTATGTTCCTGTCTCTCCGAATTCGGTCCGGAGCTGGTGGACCAGCGCCTATGAGCGGGTCCCCGTTGTTGACACCGACGAGATCAACATCATCGGTGGAGCAATCATACCGCTGTGGGACCGCTTGAAAGCGCACCGAGACTCCAAGCTGCGAGTTCTTCGCGTAGCCACAGACGATGGAAAGCGAATTGTGGGAATCGAGATTCCGTCCAGGCGGCTCGGCGCGGTACTCAGAGCCATCGGTGTCAGCGCAGCAATCACTGATCCGGAAGAACTATTCGAGGCCGTGCTGAAGCAAGGCGATCAGATTAGTCTCGCCAGCAAGATGAAGCTGAAGTTAGCCACGCATGCCACGGCGGAAGCGATCGAACTCGAGTGCTCTGACCCGGCGAGATTTCCAGAGCTCAGAACACTCGGCCTGATCAACGAGCAAATCAAATGGAAACAGCGCTTCTTTGTTCCAACAGGCCAGACAAAGGGGTTAACGGTCCTTGCCGCCTTGCTGAAGCGATACCCTGTACTTGCGCCCAAAGAACAGCCCGCGGAGAGCTTACCGATCAAGACGGAACTCGATAAGGGTGCGGCCAAACTGGCCGTTGCAGAGGAGTGGGTGTGGCCTCCCGAGCAAACTATGGACGTTAGCCTTCCGGAGTTCGGCAGTATCCCAGAGCCAACTCCGCAGCTGATCGGTCTTGAAGCAGTACCGGGATTGCTGCCGCTTGAAGGTTCAGCCACAACAAACCCGCCTTCATCGTGCCTGATGGTTATCGACGTTCCGTTAGCTCGTAACGGCCGGCGCAAATCGCAGCCGATCGCCGAACAAGGGCTTCTGTTCAATCTCAGATAACCTGCCACGTCGCGGACCCGATTGAAGATGCAGTGCGATATCGCCGCAGCCCTGGCCCTTCTTACAGCATGTGATGTTGAGCAACAGGCACCGGTCTACCGCAAGCTAAAGCAATATGGAAAGGGCAGGTAGACGGAATCGGAAGAGGGACGGGCGCGCGTGTTTGTCTCCTCGAACATGCCTTCAGTGGCGTGTTCACGCCGGTGCTTGCCAAGCACACCAAGAGCTTCAATCTGATCGATACCCTCTCGGTTGGCGTGGACAGGATTCAGCGGAACTTCGAGCCGCTGCAGCGCCAGGTTGAATTGTGGAGGCAGACCCAGATCACCGACGAGACGGCGAAGCTGATCTTCTACTCGGCATTCGTCGACGGCAAGTTGGAAGCTCCCAGGAGCCTGCTGCCCGAAGTCCACCGGTTGTATTTCGAGCCGCAATATCCTGAGTTCTCGGCGAGAACCATGTGGAGCTTGTCGAACGCCTTTACCAGCGCCTTCAAGAAGCTTGATCCTGTGCCGCAGTTCAAGGCAACAGCAAAGTGAGGATTTCGTGGTTTGTCCCGTCGTCAGAAAACCCGCACGGAAGCCCCAGCGATCGAACCAGGGCAAAGATCGGAGGAGCCTGTCAGGCACACGACCGTAACTGCCATGATCCTGGATTTAACCTTTGTACCAGAGCCAGTCTCCTATGAAGAACACGACAGAATCTGGAGTAAACTGACAGGATCGCCCCAGTTGCCGGAAGATCATGGTACAGTCACAAATATTGGAGTAGGGCTGAAAGAATCATCCTGATCGATTGCCTGCACAACGATGCGATGCCTGCCCCGTGTGAGCGAAATCGTCGCAAGCAATTGGTCATTCCATTCTTCGAATCACTTGCTCCCATCTACCCATAGTTCCATCCTTTTTACTCCTGCCGGAGAGTTCCCAGAGCCCTTGATGGTGAGTGATGATCCCACGGTCGCATTGGCAGCCGGAGAGCATATCCTGGCGCGCAACCGCGATGAGTTCGGCGGAGGGCAGTTAGGGCGTGCATTTTCATTGGCCCAAATTTGCCACCCGGCCTGCTCGGTACCGATGTCAAGACTACTGTCACCTATGTCATGCCGTGAATCGAAATTCACATCGCGCGCAATAAGACCGGTCGGGAGGACAAGGCCACCGTTCCCCGGAAGGTCCGGGCGAAAAGGCAGGCGGAATACAGTCACCGCTGGATCGAACTTTCCGTCTCCATGGTTTAGAGAGTACTGCACAAAAGCGTTGAAAGGATCCTGGCTGACGGTTACGAAATCCTGGATGTTGTCGCCATCTACGTCAGTCACGGCAATTAAGCTGGCACCTGCACCCTGATGCACGCCGATTCGATCACGCAGCACAAAATCGGCGCCTCCCGTATTGAGAAAAACATACGCGGAATTTGCAAACGAACAAGAGCTCCCGCAGATATCAACCACGCGGAAAACAAGGTCCGGCAGTATATCGTGATTAAAAGAACCCCAAGCCATGCTTCCCGCAACACTACCGTTCGGCAGCGTGAATTGTGAGCGCAATTGCAGTTTGCCAAAAGCATTATCGGTAAGATCATCGCCTGGGTGTTTCCAGCTACTAGAGCTAGGTCAGGACGGCCATCAATATTGAAATCGGCGGTGACCATCAATCCCTTCGCCATATTGGGCGCACCGGGCAAGCCGATCTTCTGCCATATTGTGAGATTACCGCTGGCGTTGCGATAAATCAGCAAGTTGCATTTCACATTCGGAATCAGTCGATGACAGCCAGGTCAGCAAAGCCATCGCGAGTGAAATCCGCTGCCGCTATAGCCTTGGGGTGACCTCCAATAACAATGTCGTTCGCCGGACGGAACGTTCCATCTCCATTGCCAAGCAAAATGCTGACCGTATTGGTGCCGGCATTGGCCACCGCCAGATCGAGATTGCCATCGTAGTTGAAATCCGCGGTTAGTATTTCGTCTGCAGCCAAACCAACCGGATAGCTGGCACTGGGTAGCTCGTTGGGCACGCCCAGGTTGATCAGCACCGTGCCCGTAAAACGGGAGTCCTCAAGCTCCAAAGCTGCCACATCCAGCCGACCATCGTGGTTGAAATCTGCAACTACAAATGAAGACGCCGAAAGGTCAAAATCCCCGCTCGCAAATTCCGTGGAAAAAGTGATTGGAGGTTTTGTAGTTGCCGTATCAGCGGGCATCTCCTGCGCTGATAGCAGCGTGCCACCCAATAACAGCATTGTTAACAAGATCCGCTGGGAGCAACAGAGAGGGTGTGAATTCATAGATCGCCTCCGAAAAAATTTGAACAACGTGGTACGGAGGGCACTACATGGTCTTCCGTGGATTGTGAGACACATCGTTCTTTTATTGCATAGTTAGTAAACACACGTGGGCCTAACCATACGTGACGCACCATTCGCGCAAAAAGGAAAAAGTTAAGACCGCGCCTTGGCGGTCTTGGACGTCAAGCGTCCCTTGGAAAGGATGTGTGGGTTGTTTTCTTCTTTTGAGAGGGCTACACAAATTTCATTTCATTTTTCGGTTACCACTATTCGAAAGACTCTTTTGCGGTCATGACTCCAATTCTTGAAACGCCCACATAAATTGTTAGTGTCTGGATAGTATTCATTGCCTTCGAAACGAGACCATCCTATGGCACATGCCCCTGCGGTATCTCTCTGTCCGCATCCTTGAAAACTGTGAGGAGTCTGATCAGCTTCAGCGGGCATGTTATTGCACGTCTCTGGTTTTACCGAGGCTTGCAACTGACCTGCCGACGGTGAGTACGCGAAGCGAGATTTCTTGACTCTTCGGTCCAATCACGGTCCGTGCGCCTAACATCCTTCATGCTCGGGGCTGACAATAAACGATCTCTCTTTCCAGACATCCCTGAGCGTGTTATTGCTTAAGCGTGCCTGCGGAAGCGCGGCGAATACCTGTTCAATGCAAGTATTTAATGTCTCAACCAGGAAATCGATCTCGGATTCTTCAATAATAAATGGCGGGGCAATCAGAATATGATCACCCATGATGCCATCCAAAGTACCCTTGCCCGGATACACTATCAGGCCGCAATTGCGCGACGCTTCAAATAAACGCTCGCTAATCTGGTGCTTTGGGGGGTAGGGCATGCGGCTGCGCGAATCTTCGACAAATTCCACCGTCCACAGCAAGCCAATGCCACGGATGTCCCCTATAAATGGATTCTGCCTAAGCTTAGCCAGCTTCCGAGCCAGGTACTCGCCCCTGCGAGCAGCCTGCTCGATGAGGTCGTGTCTTACCAGATACTGTTGCACCGATAAGGCCGCGGCCAATGATGGAGGGTGGCATTGGTAGGTAAAGCTATGCTCCAATGAGGCGCTCGCGTGCTGAAGCGGCCGCCATACATTTTCCGCGATCAAAACTGCTCCGAGTGGTGAATATCCGCCGCTGAGTCCTTTCCCCATTAGGATCAGATCTGGCAGGATGTTCCAATGTTCGACAGCAAAATAACGGCCGGTTCGTCCACTTCCGGTCATGATTTCATCTGCAATTAAAAGAAGGTCATAGCGATCGCAGATCTCTCTAACTCGCTGCAGATATCCATCTGGAGGGACGGCTCCTGAGGTGGCCCCAACGACCGGCTCCAGAATTACTGCGGCAACGGTTTCGGGGCCTTCGCGAACGATCGATTGTTCAAGCTCCTCGGCGCATGCGATCCCACAAGCAGGAAATTCCAACCCAAGGGGGCAGTGATAGCAAAAGCAGGCCGCAGTGTGATATCCGTTTGGCAGCATATCGAGATAGGGCGCACGGCGGCGGCGATTGCCGGAAAGGCCCAGGGCCCCCAGCGTTGTACCATGATATCCATGCCAGCGAGAGATAATCTTGTAGCGACGCGGTTGCTTCTGCGACAGCCAGTATTGTCGGACGACTTTGATGGCACTCTCGGTTGCTTCAGAACCTCCGGAGGTGAACAGTACTTTGGATTCAGACGATCCGGGAAATCTGCCGGCGAGCAACGTCGCAAGTTCTTCACCGACACGCGTACGAAAGTGTGAGTTATGAACATATGGCAGCGAGGCGAGGACGCGAGAGATGTCTTCGATTACTGCGGGAACGGAGTGCCCGATATTGACAGCTACCGCCCCGCCGCTCCCATCCAGGTAGCGCTTACCATTTTCATCGTAGATGTAGATGCCGGCTGCACGAGCTGCCACAGGATATTCGCGGGAGAAACTCCAGGGATAGATGTTAGAATGCTGCTCCTGCATCGCAAGCCTCCTGAAAAGGGACATCTGCCTCCGTTTGATAATCATCCAGCCAGTGTGCATTTTTGTTAGATGACAGGACCATGAAACGTCCTTCATCTTCGATGGAGGAAGCCTGAAGATATCTCATGTAGACAAAACCGTCTTTCACTGCGATGATCTCAATTTTTCCCGAAGCATGCGACATGACGAAGCGGGCACGTTTAGCTAGACCTGAACAACGCGCCTGGGCCTTTTGAAAGATCTGACAAGCCTCCTCCAGAGGCACACTATATGCCCTGTTGCCCATGGTGGGCCGGCACTGAAAAACGTAATAGGGCGTGACGCCCGCAAAGGAAAGTCTGCTGAGCAGATCCGCAAGCACCTCAGGGTCGTTATTAATGCCGGCGATCATTGGCGCTTGGTTGACCGTAATTGCCCCTGCGCGCTGTAGAGCATCGAGGCATTGGATGGCCTCGGGCGTTAGTTCGCGTGGATGCGTAAAGTGGGCCATGATGTAAATTCTTGCTGCCGGCGTGCTGTATGCACGGAATACATCCATGAGCAGGTCATCCGAGTAGAGTTTTCGCGGATTAAAGGCTGGCATCTTTGTTCCGATTCGAATGATCTTCACGTGATCAATACGCCTGATCTGCTCAATGATGGATTTCAATTTCAAAGCCGAGAATACCAGCGGATCGCCGCCTGTGAGCAGCACATTGGTGATCTCGGAATGACTCGCGATGTATTGCAGCCCCAGCGAAACGTCTTTCACAACTTCATGGTTATCATCAAGAAAAAGACGTTTGCGGAAACAGAACCGACAATACGCGCCGCAAACATCATTGACTAACAGGAGGGCGGTATCGCGATATTTGTGTTGCAAGCCCGGTACTCTCGTGTATGCGCTTTCTTCCGAAGCATCCAGTTTCCCACCTTCCAGTAACTCGCTGGGTTCAGGGATCACCAGCCTGCGAATTGGATCGTCAGGATCGTTCCAGTTAATCAATCTCTGATAATAAGTATTGCTACGAAACACAAAGCGCTGTTCAACTGGTCGGAGCTCAGCGCGCTCTCGTTCACTCAATTCCCGGACCTGCTCTAATTTCGTTATGTTCTCTACGTTCACTTCACACCTCCCTGTAAGTATTCTCAACAAGATCCTCCACCATCACCGATTGGATCCTTTGTCATGTAGCGGACGAAGACGCGTCGCCACGGTTATAGCCCTATGTCC
Source organism: Candidatus Angelobacter sp. (assembly GCA_036497385.1). GTDB lineage: Bacteria > Acidobacteriota > Terriglobia > Terriglobales > Acidobacteriaceae > Angelobacter. Next base: position 14,356 of record DASXJO010000306.1, read on the forward strand.
TTGTCTCCTTCGTTGCTGCGCAACCAGTTCTCACTCAAATCGCGCGAGTACCCCGCTGGGTAACCCTTCGAAGTTGCTGCGCATATTCAATGGGTCATCGCGGCGTAATGTTGCGGTTGCTTCTCGCGGCATTTCGGGCATTGATAACGGTGTGCTCTGGTGACAGTAATCCGTACGCTGTATGTGGTGTTAGCAGAATCCACCACGCTCTAGCGGTTGCAGAAATAGCACTGTTCGTGGTGTACAAAATATGGGTGTTCGCAATGGCCTTCACGTGGTTTCGTATGGATAGCGGTTTTCAAAACCTGGGCCGCCGTCCACGCTAAGTGGCGAGCAGCCCAGTTTGCGCTGGAATGACAATGCCCGGCGGAAGGGTTGACCATGACGATTCGCTACTCTTGTCGCAGTGCTTGCATCGGGTGGACATGCGATGCCCGTCGCGCCGGCGCGTATACGGCGAGGAACGTGACCGTGAGCACGATCGAACAACGACGAGCAGCCCGGCGACCACGCCTTGGCGCGTCCCAGTCGGGAACGTGGGGCGCAAAAGATCCAGGGTGGGCATGCTGGCCACCAGTCACCACTCTCTTGGAGGCATTGCAAGTGCCGCAACAAATTTCAGCGATCACGCTGAATAAGACTCATTGAAGGAGAATCTCCTTTTCTCCAAATAGTCGCTCAGACTGGATCCCTTGCTGGCGGCAGTATTCAAGAAGGCGGTTAGATTCTATGATTGGCCGGGATTGGTCTGTGTATTTAATGCTCATGATGTAGTTGAGCCATGGCTCCTGTCCCATGGCATAAACGTATAGCTCTTTGCAGTTAAACTCATCCACAATGGCTTTTGCCTGTTCAAAATTGCAGCCCGAAAGCCGGCGTGATTCATCCATTGCCCGCTCCACCCTTTGAGTGAGAAGGGGTCCATAAAGCCAACTGAGCGGCGCTCCGTCGCATTCCATGCCAAGGAACGCAGCATCTATGTCCCCGACTTCGCGGTGGAGGTGTTCGTACAACTTCGGTTCGATATTGCATGAATCGGCGGCAAACAACAGAGAGTGCGGGCCTGCTTTAATTAAATAAGCAAGCTTCGCCGCAATATTCAAGTCTGAGTGCTCGCCCAGGAACGGCAGTCCGGTGATGGATCCATTTTCGGTTTGAAGCGATTGCAATTGATCCAGCCCGATCACATTCTTAAACCCGATATTCTTCAACAGAACCTCCAGAGATGGATCTTGAAGAGCACCCGCGTTGTTTCGCGGGACCACGACATGCTTCACCTTATGGCGTATTTGCAAAAGAGTTTCAAACAACACATGGTCCTGGTGATTGTGGGTAATCAACACATAATCGATCGATTCCGGCAAGTCCTCATAGGTATAACGGGACACTTGACTCTCATATGTATAACTCAACACTGGATCAAAGATCATATTGGCACCAGGTGTCTCAACCAGGATGCAGGCATGACCAAAATAGCGCCAGCGCACTCCCTTTCCCACATAAGGGCTGTAGGGCCGCGGAGGTTCCTCGGTCAATAGCGACTCAAGCAACTCGTGTCCTTTGCCGTTGACGCCAACCAGCTCCTTAATCTCATCCAAAGGCCTGGGAGCAGATTTCAAGCGAAATAATTCATCGACCGCTGCATCGCAAAAGGGACGGCGCACATGCAACAGATCATCGTTTTCCAATCGAGGTGTGCTCAAGACAAACGGGCGGTCATCGCCGTTAGTTAAAGACAACATGAAGCTCTGAGACGCTGGATCGTAGTACCTCGATTTATAAAGTAGAGGCTCGATCAACTTGAATGATGGGTGATTATTGAGATCGTAGACCAATTCCACGTATCCTCGAAGATTCGCAGGCACTTCTGAATAAAGTGGCTGCAGGCTGTAACCTTTGGCTTTGCTACGCAAGAGCGCATCGAGATCAGAGATGGCCGCAGATAGCTCAAACATCGCAGCACGGCGTTCCTTCGTATATTGGCGCAGTTCTTTAATCTCATCAATCCGTTTGCCGCCGTAGTCAATAAAAGGTCCGCCGAGCATTTTGGGGTTCTTGACTGCATTGGCGTGGATCTGAGGCGAGTTAATATAAGAATCCATGATCTTCATGTGCCGCTCTGTAATATTTCGCGCCGCTGTGGCTGGCGGGATCAAGTGCATCCACGCGTACCATTGATCCACCAAAGGCTCGACCTGCACATTCTCTTTGAGGTAGAAGCATTTCTTCAAGGCTTCACTCATACATCATCTCCATGCGTTTGGCTTCATGTCGTCTTTTCATTTACCGGGTCTAATTAGCGGTTCAAAAGTTGAGAGAGACGATGCCGTCGTTTGCTGCCACCACTTTGCGAGTGAGTGAACCTGGGGCGCCTGCAAAATGGAGAAATGGTGTCCGGGCCCATACCAGATATCGACTGCGGCTGCATGCCGCCGCCATTTATCGGAATAGCTTTCCCATTTCTTCCTCACATCATCCATGCTTACGCGCCTATTGCTGCACGGGCCCACTAGCACCAGATGGAGTGTACTGGCATAGCACCGACCAGGAATATACCTGGAGGCGAGCGCGGCGGTAAAGGTCGCGAGCGAGGCGTGAAGCGTGGAGATGTTATTGCGCAAGGGCAGCACTCTTGCCCTGATTAAAGCCGCGTTGAGCTGCTCTACAAAGAATTGGGCCCGGCCTGAGGCGATCACGGCCTCATCAATGTCCAGAGACTTATCGTAGGTATCCTCAAACGCTTCCGTAAATTCTTTGAATATCTCCGTTGAGCTGACTTGACGCGGTGCTTCCCCAATGGAGCCAGGCGGTTCAGTATCGATCAATGTAAGTGAAGCCACGCTCCGCCCTTGTTCCTGCAGACGCAGAGCCATATCAAATGCAACCAGTCCACCATGGGAGTGGCCCACCAGATGTACCGGCCGGGTCAGATCGAACCGAGCTAAAGCACGCAAGTTATACAGCGCAGCATCTTCCACACTTTCATAAGGCCGTTCAGAAATATCTATGCCACGAGGCTGTAGGCCGTAGATCGGCCATTTCTCGCCTAAAGCATTAACAAATTCCACGAAAGAAGTAACACTCGCGCCTGCACCGGGAATGCAAAAGACCGGGCACTCCATGCTATAGGGTGCATGCAATGGAACCAATGGATTGTATTGATCGATAGAAGGATGAAAATTCATAATTCTTCGTATTTCGGAAGGTGATCCGAGAGTTCGGTGGCCGATCAGATGTCCGTAGCGGACATGGTGAGTGGATGCGACGCAGCGGATGAGACGGTCTGCACGCTATTTTTCGCCAAGACGCCAGTAATGGCAACGCCAAGAGAGCTTAGGTTTTCCAAACCGGTTGTCACCGTATGGTGTGTACCCTGAACTGGGACCACATGGAGGTCATAGCCAAAAATTCGCGCCACGCAGGCGCTGATGGCGGCTCGCTTTCCTTTGCTTCAAACAGCCACACAGGCATAGACAATCTGACAAGCGAATAATTGAGCAGAGCGTTTTTAGTTGCGTGCCGGATCTTCAAAATACGCCGCAGGGCCGACACGTCCAATGTATCAACCGAAGGAATTCCTTTGCTAATTTATCCACTATATGGCCGCTACGCTCGATCAGTGTCTCGAAATCATAAATTTGGGCCATTGCGATAACGTCATCGAGATCCTTCTTATCAAGGAGATCCTTCTTATCAAGATCAACTATTGACAAGACCCCAATCAACTCGAACCTCGCCAGGCTCGATCTCACGAAGGTAGCAAGCTCCAACAGCATCGAGCGCGCATGTCTCGGAACAGACAACGAAGCCTTCATTGAGCCGTCCTAGGCAGAGTGGCCTGAAACCATGACGATCTCTTGCGGCGACAAACCAATCGTCAACGGGCCTATCCGGAATGGCAAACTTATGGTTGAACTCGGCGATGTAGGTGATGCGCAAGAACTCGTTGGCGTCACTACCCCGGGTGATGGCTTCCACATCTTTCAGCCTTCCCCACCCGTTGCTCAAGTGGACACTTCACTTGCTATTTGAGGGCGGATATTTCACATGCTGCCGACAGTCTGGTATCGCGCAAGGTCTCTGTCGCGGTCGACCTGCGAAGGGCTTGCCCAGCACTTCGCGACCGTAATTCCCCATTCGCAATCGGCTGCTTGCACGGCGTGATACCAAAATGGCGGAATATATAGCGCATCTCCCGGAGACACGAGAACTCGATAAGGGTGGATGGCTTCGTATTTAGGAAACCTCCCAATGTCGACATTATAGACAGTACCAGTGGTTTGCCCAATTGCGAAGAGATCAGCAAATGATTCTCCGCCGGGCCCAATCAAGAGAACTTCCTTTGATCCCTTAACCTGGCACATCAGGGTCTCGTCGGTTGGATGGAAATGCCAGTCCGTGTAGCTCTTACGATAAATGAAAATTCGGCACGGAGGATAACTCTTGGGTGCCGGCGGTGCTTTCAGAAATAAAAAATCGAGCACATCCTTACCGAGACGCTCTAAAACCGCTCTTTTCCCCAGGGGATAGCTGTGTAGAACGCGATAGCCGCCATCTTTCGACGTCACGTCATCAAAAAACTCTCGTAGTTGTGTATCAAAAAATGTAGCATCCATCCTGTCTTTCAAAGTTACATTTCCTTTCGCAGCCGTTGGATACTCAACAATGGGCTCTTTCGCAACCCTAACGTCAGGGTTACCGACGACGTTTAAGATGTATTCCGGAGAACCCCAGAAGCGGTACGCAGGCCAGTGATTAACCGCCCTCTTTACGAGACACGGCTTCATAGGGTCAACAAAGTCTCTATAAAACCGCAATTCCGGCAACGCTTCGCCGTTAACTTCCTCTAGTCGCATGGCATCTTTATAATGTGGGACCTTTTGAAGAAAGTTCACCTTTTTTGTCTCCTCTGTTGGTTTAGCCGGACAAGTCTCCCGTAAACTCGCAAGTGCCTATCCCGCTTTACATGTTGTGGTAATTACGTCGCTTGAGCTCTGAGACGCTGGATCGTAGTATCTCGATTTGTAAAGTAGCGGTTCGATCAATTTGAATGATGGGTGATTATTGAGATCGTAGACCAATTCCACATATCCTCGAAGATTCGCAGGCACTTCTGGATAAAGGGGCTGCAGGCTGTAACCCTTACCTTGTTACGCAAGAGCATGTCTATGCCGCGAGGTTGCAGTCCATAGACTGGCCATTGCTCGCCTAAGGCGTTAACAAATTCGACGAAAGAAGTAACACTCGCGCCTGCGCCAGGAATGCAAAAGACTGGACATTCAATGCTATGGGGCGCATGCAATGCGACCAGTGGATTGGATTGATCGATAGAAAGATGAAAATTCATGATTCTTCGTGTTTCCGGAGAAGGTGATCCGAGAGCTCCGTTTGGCTGATCAAATGTCCGCAGCGGACAGGGTAAGGGAATGCGACGAAGGGAATGAGACGCTCTGCACGCTGTTTTTCGCCAAGGCGCCTGTGATGGCGGCGCCAAGAGAGCTTAGGTTTTCCAAACCGGCTGTCATCGTATGGTGTGTTCCCTGAACCGGAACCACCTGGATGTCATCGCCCAAAAGTCTGCGCCAGGCTGGCCCCGATGGCGGCACGCTTTCCTTTGCTTCAAACAGCCACACAGGCATAGACAATCTGACACACGAATAATTGAGCAGAGCGTTTGCAGTTGCGTGCCGGATCTTCAAAATACGCCGCAGGAACGATACGTCCAATGTATGAACTTCAGGAATCTTCTTTGCTATCTTATCCATTATATGGCGGCCACGCTCGATCAGTGTCTCGAAATCATAAATTTGAGCCATTTGGATAACGTCATCGAGATCCTTCTTATCAAGTTGAATCATTAACAAGACCTCAATCAACTCGAAGTTGGCATCAAAATCTTTTGGTCGGCCGCTTTCGGAATCCATCGTCGTTCGCTCATGACAAATGGTGTCGAGGAGGCCCACAAATCCAACCTCTCCGCCCAGTTCGATCAACCTTCTCGCCATTGCATAGGCAATAGTTCCGCCTGCCGACCAGCCTGCGACCCGATATGGCCCATGTGGCTGGACCTGGCGAATACCGTCGACATAAAGTTCGGCCATCTCTCCTATAGTTTTCAGCGGTTCCGCACCGGGAGCGAACCCCGTGGCTTGCAAGCCATAGATCGGGATATTCACGTCGATAAAGGGAGCAAGGTCTGCCACATAATCTACGCCACCCCCGAGGGCATGGACTATAAAAAGCGGCGTTTCAGTTCCTGCCGGTCGAATCGGAATCAAATTCTGGTGTCTTATTGCGAGATCGCCACGTTTTAGCGCAGCCGCCAACTCAGCCAGTGTTGGAGACATGAAGACATCGCGCAGCGAGATGTTTATGCCAAATGACCGCTGCACCTCCACCATCAACTGCATGACCAATAATGAATGACCTCCCAGTCCGAAGAAGTTGTCGTGGCGTCCCACCTGAGGTGTTCCCAGAAGATTTTCCCAGATTTTCGCCAGCTTCGATTCGGTCTCCCCTTGCGGCTCTTCATATCCTCGACGCGCATATGCATCCCGTTCCGGCTCCGGCAGCGCACGCCGATCCAGCTTACCGTTGGGCGTCAGCGGCATGCGCTCCAGCCGCACATAGGTTGCTGGTACCATGTACTCTGGTAACTGCCCTGCCAGATATGTGTGCAGCATCGCGCTCAGTTCCCCTGCTTCCATCGCTCTGTGTTCCTGTAAGCTATGCCTTACCCTTTCTTCCTCCACCTTCGACTCAGCCACAACCACATAAGCCACAAGACGCTTTCCCCCGCCTCCATCTTCGCGCGCTACCACCACCACTTCCCGCACCTGCGGATGCTCCGATAGCCGCGCCTCGATCTCTCCCAACTCAATGCGGAAGCCACGTATCTTCACCTGATAATCATTCCGGCCCAGGTATTCGATATTCCCATCCTCCAGCCATCGTGCAAGATCTCCCGTCCGGTATATCCGCGCTCCCGGTTGTGAGGCGACCGGGTCTTTCACAAAACGCTCTGCGGTCAGGTCTTGACGGTTCAGGTAGCCACGCGCAATCTGAACTCCGCCAATATAGAGCTCACCCACAACTCCCACCGGCACCGGATGCATGTTCTTATCCAGGATGTACACCCGCGTGTTCGCAATTGGCCGTCCAATTGGTATCGTTGTTGCTTTCTCCCCACTCGCGGGATAGGTCCATGACGTCACATCAACTGTCGCTTCTGTAGGCCCGTATAAGTTGTGCAGATCTGCCAAGGGCAAGACTTCGCGGCAGCGCCACGCCACATCCGCGGACAATGCTTCTCCGCTACATATGATTCGCTTAACACTGGAACACCTGCGGCTGTCGCCAAGCTCCAGAAACGCCTGAAGCATTGAGGGCACGAAATGGAGCGTGGTAATGCGGTTCCTCTCGATGGTTTCGGACAGATATATTGGATCTTTGTGCCATCCTGGCCGCGCCATTACCAACCGGGCACCGACAAGCAACGGCCAGAAGAATTCCCAAACAGAAACATCGAAACTGAACGGCGTCTTTTGAAGCACGGCATCTTCTGTTTTCAGTCCATAGGCGTTCTGCATCCAGATCAGCCGATTGACGATGCTCCTGTGCTCGATCATCACGCCCTTGGGAGTTCCCGTTGAACCGGAGGTGTAGATCACATATGCCAGACGCTCAGGATTCACACCGCCTTCATCGTGTTCGCAATTCGCCGCTGATTGCTCCTGCCAACGCGCTGCAGGACTCACCGTAATCACCGGCAAATCGCGGCCGGAGAACGCCTTAAGACGTTCCTGCAAATGGGGCTGAGTTAACATCGCGGCAGGCGAGGCATTCTTCATCATGTACTGAATCCGATCATCCGGATACTCCGGATCAAGCGGAACGTAGGCTCCCCCCGCTTTCAGCGTCGCCAATAGGGCGACCACCATATCTACTCCGCGCTCTGCACAGACACCTACGCGCTCATCTGCCTTCACACCAATCTCTCGCAGATGATGCGCCAGTCGGTTCGCCCGCTGGTTCAACTCATCATAGTTCACACTTTCTTCTTCTGACACTACCGCGGTCGCGGCAGGCGTTCTCTCCACCTGCTCCTCAAACAACTCCTGGATGCACTTCTCTCGCGGATACTCCGCCCCCGTGGCGTTCCACTCATACAGCAGCTGCTTCCGCTCCTTCCCCGGCAATACCTCCAGACTGCTTATCGCTTTCCCAGGCGTGCTATCCAGCGCTTCCACTAACGATTTCAGTGCCGTGTGCATGTACTCGCATACCCGCATCGACTCGATCCTGGCCTCTACTTGCGCCGTCAGCACGAATCCTTCACCCAAATCGTCCACCGACAGTGTCACCGGATAGTTGGTGCGCTCTTGCCCGTACAACACGCCGATGCCCTTCCAGGCCCGCCTCCTGTCTTCCGAGACACCCGGGACCGCTTTGGAACTATGACGGTAATTCAACAGCGCCGAGAACAACGGTGTGGGCGCAGCCACCCCGCTGCAGCGCTGCGCCAGCGCCAGCGATGCGTGTTCATGCCGTAGCAAATCGCTGAGCTGCCTGTGCACCCGCCGTACGCCAACCTCTACCCTCTCGTCGCCTATCTGGATCCGTACCGGCAGCGTATTGATGAACGGCCCCAGCACCCGGTCGGCGCCCGCGCCGCCCTGCATGCGTCCGAACAGAACCGTGCCGAACACCACGTCCTCGCGTCCCGACACCCGCGCCAGCACCTGCGCCCAGGCCAGGTGACACAGACTGGCTGCACTCACCCCCAGCTTGCGCGCGCTCTCCCGAACTCGCCCTGCCACATCCGGCTCGAGTTCGATCCGCGCTTCTTCGATCCCGGTTCCGTCGCCCTGCACATCCAACAGCCCGAACGCTGCCGTCGGCTCCGTCACATCCCCCAATAGCTGATGGAAGAAAGCCTGGTGCTCCTCCGGACTCACCCCCAGCCGCGCCTGCGCCACCAGGTTGCGGAAGGGAAGCGGTGCCGGCAACTGCTCTGCCCGTCCCAGCAGGTGCGCCTCCATCTCTTCCTGCATCACTTCCATGGTGACGCGGTCCCCAGCCAGATGATGCAGCAACAACACCATCAGCCAGCGCTCCTTCTCCTCATCCTCGGCGATATAGGCCCGCAGCAACGGCGCCTGGCGTACATCGATCCGGTATTGCCGTGGGTTGAAGCGTGCATGCAACTGCCCGGCCACATCCCCGGCCCCCGGGTCCAATTCCACCTCTTCCACCGGCAAGACGGCTTCGCGCCACACCACCTGCACCGGCTCCCGCAACCCTTCCCACACTACCGCCGTACGCAGAATATCGTGCCGCTCAATCACCGCCCGCATCGCTTTTACATAAGTGTCCAACCGGGTCCGGCTCTCGAAACTCAGCCGCACGGCCCCCAGATAAGGATCACCTTCTCCGCCCATCAGGTGGTGAAATAAAATTCCTTTCTGAAGCGGCGACAAGGCGTAGATGTCCTGAACGTTGGCGATGCCGCCGGGAACCTGCTCTACGATCTGGTCGATTTCTTCCTGCTTGAGATCAATCAACGGCAGCATCTCTGGTGTAATAGCTGCACACTCGGCGGGAATACGGTTGGCTGGAACCTCAACAATCGTCTCTTGCCCACCGATGCCAGAGGCCAGTCCGGCCAGGGTGGGCGTGGCAAACAGTGCCCGCACATCCACCTGTAAACCCTTCCGCCGCATGCGCTCCATCAGACGCACTGCCAGCAGCGAGTGGCCCCCCAGGGCGAAGAAGTCATCGTGGCGGCCGACCCGTTCTACATGGAGCAGATCGGCCCAGGTCTCGGCCAACTGGGTCTCGATCTCTCCCTGCGGCGCCTCGTAGCCGCGCACCGCGTAGGCATCGCCTTCCGGCTGCGGCAGTGCTTTGCGGTCCAGCTTCCCGTTGGGGGTCAGCGGCAATGCCTCAAGCCGCACAATCGCCGCCGGCACCATGTACTCCGGCAGGCACCCGGTAAGGTAAGCGCGTAACTTTCCTGCTAAGTTCTCCGTTTCGCTTCCCGCCATCGCCTCTGCCGACACCACATACGCCACTAGTCGCTTTTCCCCAGACGCATTCTCACGGGCCACCACGACTGCTTCCCGTACCCACTCATGTTCCGCCAACCGCGCCTCGATCTCTCCCAACTCAATCCGAAACCCCCGGATCTTCACCTGCTGGTCATTCCGTCCCAGAAACTCAATATTTCCATCCGCCAGGTAACGGCCCAAATCCCCCGTCCTGTACATCCGCCCTTCCCCAGTTCTTGTGAACGGATCTCGCACAAACCGTTCCGCCGTCAGTTCCGGACGCTTCAGATACCCACGCGCCACTCCCGCTCCTCCGATATAGATCTCCCCCACCGCTCCCAGTGGCACCGGCCTCTGCTTCTCATCCAGCAAATAAATCTTCGTGTTCGCGATCGGGCGTCCGATGCTTTCCAAAACATCTCCCCCTCGCTCCATACTTATCCACGTCGAATAGGTAGTGGTTTCTGTTGGACCATAAAGATTACAGACGCGCCGCACCTGACTTTGCTCCAGCAATCTCCCGATCAACGCCGCTTTCAACGGTTCTCCTGCCAGATTCACCGTACATGTAGAAGACGGCAACCCCTCATGCTCCAGCACAGTCGCAATCGCTGAGGGAACCGTGTTCACCAGGGAAACAGGCTGGGGCTGCTGGATCAAGGAAAGTGCGTCCGCCACCACATGCACCGTCCCCCCGCCAATCAGCGGCACGAAGCACTCATAAATGGATAGATCGAATTGCAGCGAGGTGCTGAACAGCGTATGCTGCGTCTCCTCCGCAGCAAAATTTTTCCGTGCCCAGCACAGCAGATTAGCCGCATTGCGGTGCTCGATGGCCACGCCTTTGGGTCTACCGGTAGAACCGGAGGTGTAGATCACGTAGGCCAGATCCCGAGACGTCAATCCAGGAACCTGCGGATTCTCGACTGGCTGCGACGACCATGCCGTGGCGCTTCCTTCTCCCTGGCGCAGCGGCTCCAGGTCCACCAGCATCTGGCGCGAAGACAGCACCTCGCCCAAAGCTGCTCGGCCTGCCACGTCGATGAGCACCAGCGAGGGCGCCGCGTCGGCCACGATCTGGCTCAACCGTCCGGACGGATACGCCGGATCCAGCGGCACATATGCCCCGCCCGCCTTCAGTATCGCCAGCAGACCCATCACCATCGCCGCGCTGCGCTCCACGCAGATCGCCACTCTATCGTCGGGCCGTACCCCAAGCTCGATCAGGTAATGCGCCAACCGGTTGGCCTCCGCATTCAGCTCCCTATAGCTCAGCACGCGAGCTTCGTGCACGACTGCCGGCGCCTCCGGACTCTTGCCCACTTGCTCTTCGAACAATTGGTGGATACAGCGATCTTGCGGATACGGCGCCACCGTCGCGTTCCACGTCTCCAACTGCAACCGGCGCTCCGCATCCGACAGCAGCTCGATAGCGGCGACCCGCTGCTCGCTGCCGCTTAGCATCGCGCGCAATGCCGCCTGCAGGTAACCCACGTGGCGCTCCATCGCGGCCGCATCGAACAGCGCCGTCGCATACGCCAGGTTGCCCACGATCTGCTTGTTCAATTCCGACAGCGATAGCTCCAAATCGAACCTCAGCACCTCATAGGCCGCCGCAGGCGAGCTCACCTGCAAACCCGTGAAGTCCGGCAGGCTGACCTCATTGTTCTGCCAGTTCAACAGCACCTGGAAGATCGGGGTATGGTTCAAGCGGCGCGGCGGCTGCACGATCTCCACCACCTGCTCGAAGGGCAGGTCCTGATGCTCCTGTGCCGCCAGCGCGACCCTGCGCACGCGCGACAGCAGCTCGCTCACGCTCGGCGACTCGCCGAGTTGGATACGCAACGCCAGCGTGCTGACGAAGAGCCCGATCAGTCCTTCCGTCTCCGCGCGCCCGCGGTTGGCGGTCAGCGTCCCAATCACTACCTCGTCTTGTCCCGACAAACGCGACAGCACCGCAGCCCAGGCAGCCAGCGCCGTCATGAACAGCGTCGTCCCATGCCGCTGGCTCAACTGCTTCAAGCTCCGCGTCAGCTCCGCATCCAGCACGATCGGCACTCGCCCCCCGCTATAGTCCGGCTGCGCCGGTCGCGGCCGGTCCGTCGGCAACTCCAGCAGCGCCGGCGCGCCCGTCAGCGCTTCGCGCCAGTACCCAATCTGCCGCTCCAACCGCTCTCCGCTCAGCCACGCTCGCTGCCACGCCGCACAATCCGGATACTGGATCGTTAGCGGCGGCAGCGGATTGGCCTGCCCTTGCTGGAAGGCGCGGTACAGCGTGCTCAGCTCGTGCGACAACACTCCAGTCGACCAGCCGTCAGACACGATGTGATGCTGCGTCAGCAACAGCATGTGATCGTCTTCAGCCAGTTGCACCAGACGGCCGCGGATCAGCGGTCCCTGCGCCAGGTCGAACGGCGCGCGCGCCTCCTCTTTGCTCAACCGCGCCAACTCGACAGAAGCATCCTCCCGGCCGCGCAGATCGTGCTCGATCAGCGGCAATCCCGTCGTCTCCGGCAGCAGATGCACCTGCGGCTGGCCGTCCACCGCTACGAACACACTGCGCAACCCCTCGTGCCGCGCCAACACGGTGTCCAAAGCACGGCGCAAGGCCGCCCGGTCCAGCGCGCCGCGAAGTCTTAACGCCAGCGGGACATGATAGGTCGCACTGACCCCTTCCAGCTGCGCCAGAAACCACAACCGCTGCTGGGCGAAGGAGAGCGGCATCGGCTCGTCGCGCGAGATCCGCGCCATCGGCACCACTGCCTCCGCCGTAGCGCTCGCTTCGGCCACAGCCTGCGCCTGCGTCATCAATGTCGACCGCGCAAACACCGTCGCCACCGACAGCTCCACGCCGAACGCCTGGTGGATGCGTGCCAACAGCCGCGTGGCCGTCAAAGAATGGCCGCCTAGATCGAAAAAGTCATCCTGTTGCCCTACCCGCTCTACCCGCAGCAGCTCCCGCCACAGATTTGCCAGCCTCTGTTCGATCTCTCCCTGCGGCGCCTCGTACCCACGCCGCGCACACGCCTCGTCACCCGGCGCCGGCAGCGACTTGCGGTCAAGTTTGCCGTTGGGCGTGCGCGGAAGACCGTCCAAGACCACAAAGGCGGCAGGAAGC